>NZ_JBFUMO010000103.1:0-14111 GCF_054049355.1 Roseateles sp. P5_E11
CGCCGTGCAAAAGCGCGACATGGCCGTCGTCGTCGACGCCATCGGCAGCATTGCTTCGGCCAACACGGCCATCGTGCACGCCAAGGTCAGCGGCGAGCTGAAGGCCATCTACTTCCACGAGGGCCAGCCCGTGAAGGCCGGCCAGGTGCTTGCCCTCATCGACCCCAGGCCCTATGAGATCGCCCGTGACCAGGCCCTGGCCACGCAGRCTCGCGACCAGGCCCAGCTGGAGAACGCCCGCGCCGACCTGGCCCGCTACAAKGACCTCGTCGCCAAGGAAGCCGCGCCGCGCCAGCAGCTCGACACCCAGCAGGCCCTCGTGCGCCAGTTGGAAGCCACCCTGCTGTCGGACCAGGCGGCGGTGGACAACGCCAAGCTGCAGCTGTCCTACACCCGCGTCACGGCGCCCATCGCCGGCCAGGCGGGCCTGAAGCAGGCCGACCTCGGCAACAACATCACGCCGGGCGATGCCAACGGGCTGCTGACCATCGCCCAGATCCAGCCGGCCGCGGTCGTCTTTGCCGTGCCCGACGCGCGCCTGCCGCGCATCCGCCAGCAGCTGGGCGACAAGCAGGCCCTGCCCGTGCAGGCCTGGGACCGCGAGCGCCGTACCAAGCTGGCCGAGGGCCGAGTTGCCAGCACCGACAACGCCATCGACGCGACCACCGGCACCATCAAGGTCAAGGCGCTGTTCGACAACAAGGACGGCGGTCTTTTCCCCAACCAGTTCGTCAATGTGCGCCTGCAGCTGGACACGCTGAAGGGCGTCCTCGTCGTGCCGACGGCGGCCGTGCAGCGCGGTTCCCAGGGCATCTATGTCTACGTCGTGGCCGACGGCCAGGTGGCCCTGCGCAAGGTGCAGACCCTGGCGGCCGATGGCGATTTCACGGCCGTGCAGGGCGATCTGAAGGAGGGCGACCAGGTTGTCACCGACGGCGCCGACCGCCTGCGTGATGGCGGCAAGGCCGAGGTCATCAAGGTGCCGGCCGCTGGGGCCTCTGTCCCTGGCGGACGCCGGGGGCGCGGCGCCGGCGCCGGTGCTGGCCCCGCCAGTGCCGCGAGCGGGGTGAGCGCCAGTGCCAGTGCCGCCGACGGCGAGCGCCCGCGCTGGGCCGACCGCGTGCCGCCCGAGATGGTCGAGAAGCTCAAGGCCATGAGCCCGGAAGACCGCCGCACCTGGATCCAGCAGCACCGCGCCTCGGCTCCTTCCCAGTGAGGAAGCTGTGAACGCACCCCGCACGCCCGCTCATCCCGCCGCAACGCCGCCACTCGGCGTTGCAAATGCTCGCCGTAGTCCCTGCTACGGCTGTGATTTGCGCCTTGATTGGCGACGCCGCGACGGCCTGCTCGGCCGCGCGGAGTCCATTCACAGCTTCCGATGAACCCGTCACGCCTCTTCATCGCGCGGCCGGTCGCGACCTCGCTGCTGATGCTGGCCATCGTGCTGGCCGGCGCCCTGGCCTACCGGCTGCTGCCGGTGTCGGCCCTGCCCGAGGTCGACTACCCGACCATCCAGGTCACGACGCTCTACCCCGGCGCCAGCCCGGACGTGATGACCTCGTCCGTCACCGCGCCGCTGGAGCGCCAGTTCGGCCAGATGCCGGGCCTGGCGCAGATGTCGTCCACCAGCTCGGGCGGGGCCTCGGTCATCACGCTGCGCTTCGAGCTCAGCCTGGCCCTGGACGTGGCCGAGCAGGAGGTGCAGGCGGCCATCAATGCCGGCAGCAACCTGCTGCCCAGCGACCTGCCGATGCCGCCGGTCTACAGCAAGGTGAACCCGGCCGATGCGCCGGTGCTGACCATCGCTATCAGTTCCGCGACCCTGCCCATCACGCGCGTGCACGATCTCGTCGAGAGCCGCCTGGCGCAGAAGATCTCGCAAGTGCCGGGCGTGGGCCTGGTGGGCATCGCGGGCGGGCGGCGGCYGGCCGTGCGCATCCAGGCCAATCCGGGCGCGCTGGCCTCGCTCGGCCTGTCCATCGACGATGTGCGCACGGCCATCTCGGGCGCCAACGTCAACCAGTCCAAGGGAAGCTTCGACGGCCCGCTGCGCGCCTCGACGCTGGACGCCAACGATCAGCTGCGCAGCGCGTCTGAATACGCCAACCTCGTCATCGCCTACAAGAACGGCAATGCGGTGCGGCTCAAGGATGTGGCCCAGCTGGTGGACGACGCCGAGAACCTGCGCCTGGCCGCCTGGGCCGGCCAAGCGAGCAAGTCCAGCGTGTCGGCCGTCATCCTGAACGTGCAGCGCCAGCCCGGCGCCAACGTCATCGAGACCGTGGACCGCGTGCGCGCCGTGCTGCCCCAGCTGCAGGCCAGCCTGCCGGCATCGCTGGACGTGCAACTGCTCAGCGACCGCACGACCACCATCCGCGCCTCGGTGACCGATGTGCAGCACGAACTGCTGTTTGCCATCGTCCTCGTCATCGGCGTCATCTTCGTCTTCCTGCGCAGCCTGCCGGCCACCATCATCCCGGCCGTCGCCGTGCCGGTGTCTCTGGTGGGCACCTTCGGCGTCATGTACATGGCGGGGTTCTCGATCAACAACCTGACGCTGATGGCGTTGGTGATCTCCACGGGCTTCGTGGTGGACGACGCCATCGTCATGATCGAGAACATTGCGCGGCACATGGAGGAGGGCGGTGAAGCCGTCAGCCCATACGACGCGGCCCTGACCGGTTCCAAGCAGATCGGCTTCACCATCATCTCGCTGACGGTCTCGCTGATCGCCGTGCTGATCCCGCTGCTCTTCATGGGCGATGTGGTCGGCCGCCTCTTCCATGAGTTCGCCATCACGCTGGCCGTGTCCATCCTGATCTCGGCCTTCGTGTCGCTGACGCTGACGCCCATGATGTGCGCGCGCCTGCTCAAGCACGAGCACGACGAAGACCACGGCTGGCTGTGGCGCCGCGTGGGCAAGGCCTTCGACGACATCATTGCCGGCTATGGCCGCATGTTGAACTGGGTGCTGGACCGCTCAGCGGCGACGCTGGTCGTCTTCATCGCGACGCTGGGCCTGACCGGTGTGCTCTATCTGCTGGTGCCCAAGGGTTTCTTCCCGGTGCAGGACACGGGTCAGCTGCAGGGCATCACCGAGGCGGCGCAGTCCACCTCCTTTGGCGCCATGGCCGAGCACCAGCAGCGCCTGGCCGAACGCGTGCTGAAGGACCCGGCGGTGGAGAGCGTGTCGTCCTTCATCGGCGTGGACGGTGGCAACACGACGCTGAACCAGGGCCGGCTGCAGATTTCGCTCAAGGCCAAGGAGGGCCGCGGCGCCAGCGCCGCCGAGGTGGCGCGACGCATTGCGGACGCGGCCGCCGAGGAGCCCGGCATTGCGCTGTATCTGCAGCCTGTGCAGGACCTGACCATCGAGGACCGCATCGCCAAGACGCAGTACCAGTTCACGCTGTCTTCGCCGGACTCCGCCGAGTTGAGCCGTTCGACGACGGCCGTGCTGGAGCGGCTGCGTGGCCTGAAGCAGATCGTCGATGTGGCCAGCGACCAGCAGGAAAAGGGCCTCCAAGCCTATGTCGACATCGACCGCGACGCGGCCGGCCGGCTGGGCGTCAGCGTCGCGGCCATCGACAGTGCGCTGTACAGCGCCTTCGGCCAGCGGTTGATCTCGACCATCTTCACGCAGAGCAACCAGTACCGCGTCGTGCTGGAAGTGGCGCCCGAATACCGCCAGGGGCTGGACGGCCTGAAGCGCCTCTATGTGCCCGGCGCGGGTGGCGTGCAAGTGCCGCTCAGCTCGGTGGCGCACTTCAGCGAGAAGCTGGCGCCGCTGGCCGTCAACCACGTGGCGCAGTTCCCGTCGTCGACCCTGTCTTTCAACCTCGCGCCCGGCGCCTCGCTCGGCGAAGCGGTCAAGGCGGTCCGCGCCGAGGTCGATGCGTTGCAGCTGCCGCTCAGCGTCGAGACGCGATTCGAGGGTGCGGCCCTGGCCTTCCAGGCGTCCCTCACGAGCACGCTGCTGCTCATCCTCGCGGCCATCGTGACGATGTACATCGTGCTGGGCGTGCTCTACGAGAGCACCATCCACCCGCTGACCATCCTGTCGACGCTGCCCTCCGCCGGCCTGGGTGCGCTGCTAGCCCTGCTGGCCTTCCGCCTCGACCTGGACATCATCGCCATCATCGGCATCGTGCTGCTGATCGGCATCGTCAAGAAGAACGCGATCATGATGATCGACTTCGCCTTGGAGGCCGAACGCGATCATGGCAAGACGCCGCGCGACGCCATCTTCGAGGCCTGCCTGCTGCGTTTCCGGCCCATCCTGATGACGACGATGGCGGCCCTGCTGGGCGCGCTGCCGCTGATGCTCGGCACCGGCGTGGGCAGCGAGCTGCGCCACCCGCTGGGCGTCGTCATGGTCGGCGGCCTCATCGTCAGCCAGCTGCTGACGCTGTTCACGACGCCGGTCATTTACCTGGGCTTCGCATCGGTGGCCGCGCGCCTCAAGCGCCGCGGCCAGGCGAAGGAGGCCGTGGCGTGAACCTGTCGCGCGTCTTCATCGAGCGCCCCATCGGCACGGCGCTGATCACTTGCGGCCTGGCGCTGGCGGGGGCCATCGCCTACCTGCTGCTGCCCATCGCGCCGCTGCCGCAGGTCGAGTTCCCGACCATCTCGGTCAGCGCTTCCCTGCCCGGCGCCAGCCCCGACACGATGGCCGCGACCGTGGCCACGCCGCTGGAGCGCACGCTCGGCAGCATCGCCGGCGTCACGGAGATCACCTCGTCCTCGTCGCTCGGCAGCAGCCGCGTCACGCTGCAGTTCGACCTCAGCCGCGACATCGACAGCGCCGCCCGCGACGTGCAGGCCGGCATCAATGCCTCGCGTGCCTTGCTGCCCACCGGCATGCCGAGCAACCCGAGCTACCGCAAGGTCAACCCGGCCGACGCGCCCATCATGATCGTCGCGCTGACGTCGGACACGCTGACGCGCGGCCAGATGTACGACGCCGCGTCCACCGTGCTGGCGCAGCGCCTGTCGCAGGTCGACGGTGTCGGCCAGGTCAGCGTGGGCGGCGGTGCGTTGCCGGCGGTGCGCATCGAGCTGGACCCGAACAAGCTGTCCGCCCAGGGCATCTCGCTGGATCAGGTCAGGGCGGCCGTTGTCGCCACCAATGCCAACCGGCCCAAGGGGCAACTGGAGAGCGGCGACCGCACCTGGCAGATCATCGCCAACGACCAGGCCCGCCTCGCCAGCGACTACGCACCCCTGGTGCTGAGCTACAAGAACGGCGCCGCCGTGCAGCTGCGCGACGTGGCCTCCATCGAGGACAGCGTGCAGGACCTGCGCAACGACGGCCTGGCCAATGGCCGCTCGGCCGTGCTGCTGATCCTCAACAAGGCACCCAGCGCCAACATCATCAAGACGGTGGACACCGTGCGGGCTCTGCTGCCGCAGCTGCGCGCCTCCATCTCGCCGGCCATCAATGTCGACGTCGTCATGGACCGCACGTCGACCATCCGCGGCAGCATCAAGGAGGTGCAGCGCACGCTGGCCATCTCCTTCGGCCTGGTCATCGTCGTCGTCTTCATCTTCTTGCGGCGCTTCCGTGCCGCCCTGCTGCCGGCTGTGGCCGTGCCGGTGTCGCTGGCCGGCACCTGCGGCTTCATGTACCTGCTGGGCTACAGCATCGACAACCTGTCGCTGATGGCGATGACGGTGGCGACGGGCTTCGTCGTCGACGACGCCATCGTCGTGCTCGAGAACATCTCGCGCCACATCGAGCGCGGCGTGCCGCCCCGCGAGGCGGCGCTGAAAGGCGCGCGCGAGATCGGCTTCACCGTCGTTTCCATCTCGCTGAGCCTGATTGCCGTCTTCATCCCCATCCTGGCCATGGGTGGCATCGTCGGGCGGCTGTTCCGCGAGTTCGCCGTCGTGCTGTCGGTGGCCATCCTGGTKTCCATGGTCGTGTCGCTGACCACCACGCCCATGATGGCCGCGACCTTGCTCAAGCCCCATGCCGAGGCGAAGAAGGCCGGCCGCGTCGGCCAATTTCTCGGACGCCTGCAACGCGCATTGATGCGCGGCTACCGCCGCACGCTGCGCTGGACGTTGCGCCACCAGCCCGTCGCGCTGCTGGTGCTGGCCGGCGTCGTCGCGCTGAACGTGCATCTCTACATGACCATCCCCAAGGGCTTCTTCCCGCAGCAGGACACCGGCCTGATGACTGGCGGCGTGCAGGCCGACCAGGCCTCCTCCTTCCAGTCCATGCAGCTCAAGCTGCGCACCTTCCATGACATCGTGCGCGCCGACCCGGCGGTGGCCAATGTCACCGGCTTTACCGGCGGCGGCCAGCGCAACAGCGCCAACATGTTCATCAGCCTGAAGCCCCAGGCCGAGCGTGAGGAGAGCATCGACGCCGTCATCAACCGGCTGCGCGGCAAGCTGGCCAAAGTGCCCGGCGCCAATCTCTTCATGGCGCCCGTGCAGGACATCCGCATCGGCGGCCGCCAGGCCAATGCCTCGCTGCAGTACACGCTGCAGTCGGACAGCCTGGAAGACCTGCGCACCTGGGAGCCGCGCATCCGCCGCGCGCTGACCGAGGTGCCGGAGATCACCGACGTCAACACCGACCAGCAGGACAAGGGCACGCAGACGTCMCTCGTCGTCGACCGTGACGCGCTGGCACGGCTCGGCATCACGATGGGCGGCTTCGACAGCACGTTGAACAACGCCTTCGGCCAGCGCCAGGTCGGCGTCATCTACAACCCGCTGAACCAGTACCGCGTCGTCATGGAGCTGGCGCCCGTCTGGCTGCAAAGTCCGCAGACCCTGGACCGGCTGATGCTGACCAGCAGCGCCGGCCAGCAGGTGCCGCTGTCGGCGGTGGCGCGCGTCGAGACGACCAACACGCCGCTGTCCGTCAACCACCAGAGCGGCACGCCGGCCAGCACCATCAGCTTCAACCTGGCCGAGGGCGTGTCGATGTCGGATGCGGTCGTCGCCATCAATGACGCCGTGGCGGGCAGCGGCGCGCCGGTGTCGGTGCGCGGCAGCTTCCAGGGCACGGCCCAGGCCTTCCAGGCGTCCCTCAAGTCCCAGCCCCTGCTCATCCTCGCGGCCATCGTGACCATCTACCTGGTGCTGGGCATGCTCTACGAGAGCCTCATCCACCCGATCACCATCCTGTCGACGCTGCCCTCGGCGGGCGTCGGCGCATTGCTCGCGCTGATGGCCTTCAAGACCGACTTCACCATCATTGCGTTGATCGGCGTCATCCTGCTGATCGGCATCGTCAAGAAGAACGCCATCATGATGCTGGACTTCGCCATCTCGGCCCAGCATGCGGCCGAGGAGCGCGGCAGCCGGCTGTCGCCAGGTGCTGCCATCTACCGCGCGGCGCTGCTGCGGCTGCGGCCCATCCTGATGACGACGGTGGCCGCTGTCTTCGGCGCCGTGCCGCTGGCCCTGGGCCATGGCGAAGGCGCTGAGCTGCGCGTGCCGCTGGGCATCTCCATCGTCGGCGGCCTGCTGCTGAGCCAGCTGCTGACCCTCTACACCACGCCCGTCGTGTTCTGCTGCATGGACAGGCTGAGCCGCAAGAAGCGCGCGCCTGCTCGTGCAGCTGTCATCCAGACCGCGACCTAAGCCATGCTGAAGACTGCCCTTGCTCCCTTGACCATCGCCCTGCTGCTTGCCGGCTGCGCCGTGACCTCGCAGCACCCGCCTGCTGAAGCCCCGCCGCCCGAGCACTTCACGGGCTCGACCGAATGGCGGCGCGTGGCGCCCGAGGTCGCCGTGCCCGAGGCCTGGTGGACGATGTTCAAAGATCCGGTGCTGGACAGCCTGCAAGCCGACCTCGTCGTCGGCAACCAGAACCTTGCCGCGGCCCTGGCCCAGGTTGCATCGGCCCGCGCGGTGCTTGCAGCCAGCCGCTCGGCCATTTTTCCCACGTTGTCCGTTGGCGCTGGCAGCACCCGATCCGCCACGGCCGAGAACGGCAACGGCCAGCGCACCGTGTCGACCAACAACTCGCTGACGGCCAACGCGGCCTGGGAGATCGATCTCTGGGGGCGCCTCGCCGAAGGCGTCAAGGCCGCCGGCGCGAACTACCAGGCCAGCCAGGCCGATCTGGCCGCGCTGCGCCTGTCGGCGCAGGCGACGCTGACGCAAAGCTATTTCGCGTTGCGCACCGCCGAGGCGCAGCAGGCGCTGCTGGAGCGCACCGTGACCGCCAACCAGCGAGCGCTGGAGTTGACCGAGGCCCGCTATGCCGGCGGCGTCGTCGCGCAGACCGATGTGCTGCAGGCGCGCACCCAGCTGCGCAGCGTGCAGTCGCAGCTCAGCGACATGCGCACCGAGCGCGCGCAACTTGAGCATGCCATCGCCACCCAGGTCGGCAAGCTGCCGGGGCAGTTCCAGCTGCTGCCCAGCTCTCGCCTGCCCGAGCTGCCGCCGGTACCCGACCTGGTGCCGTCGACGATGCTGGCCCAGCGCCCCGACATCGCCGCCGCGCGCGCCCGCCAGACGGCGGCGTATGCGCAGATCGGCATCGCCGATGCGGCCTTCTTCCCCGCAATCGACCTGTCGGCCAGCGCCGGCTACCGCGGCTCGTCCTGGTCCAACCTGATCTCGGCGCCCAATCTGCTGTGGAGCATCGGTGCGGCCGTGGCGCAGCCGATCTTCGATGGCGGCCAACGCAAGCTGGCCTCGGCCCAAGCTCGCGCCTCGGCCGATGCCGCCACCGCCAACTACCGCCAGGCGGTGCTGACGGCGTTTCAGGAGGTCGAGGACAACCTCGTGCAGTTCGCCGAATCCGGTGCCGCGCTGGCCCTGCAGCGTGACGCTTTCGAGGCCGCCCAGCGAAACCTCGACATCGTGCTGGCCCAGTACCGCGCCGGCACGGTCAGCTTCTTGAACGTCAGCGCGGCGCAGAGTTCGCTGCTCTCGGCCGAAGCCAACCTGCTGTCTGCCCGCAACCGCCAGCTGGTGGCGGCCAATCTGCTGCTGAAGAACCTGGGTGGCCGGCTGCCGGCGCAATGAAAAAGGGCTCCTTGCGGAGCCCCTCGTCTTTGGCTTGAAGCCTCGAAGAAATTACTTCTTCTTCTTCTTCTTGCCGTCGTCGACCACCGGAGCGGCGGCAACGATGACTTCTTCAGCAACCGGCGCGATCGGCGTCGCGATGACGGGGTTCGGCTTGCCGTGCGTCACGACCTTGATGCCTTCCGGCAGCTTGATGTCGTTGACGTGCAGCGAGTGACCCTGGGTCAAGCCAGACAGGTCCACCTCGATGAACTCGGGCAGTTGCTTGGCCAGGCAGGTGATCAGCAGTTCGGTCACAACGTGGTTGACCGTGCAGTGGTCGGTCTTGACGGCCGGCGACGTGTCTTCACCGATGAAGTGCAGCGGCACCTTCTTCGTGATCTTGGTCGTGGCGTCCACGCGTTGGAAGTCGCAGTGCAGGACTTGCGGCTTGTACGGGTGCATCTGGAAATCGCGCAGCAGCACTTGCGTGGTGGCGCCAGCCAGTTCCATGTCCAGCAGCGAGCTGTGGAAGGCTTCCTTCTTGAGGGCGTGGAACAGCGCGTTGTGATCGAGTTCGATCATGACGGGCTCACCGGCGCCAAAAACGATACCGGGCACTTTGCCGGCCACGCGCAGGCGGCGGCTCGCTCCGGTCCCCTGCAATTTGCGCTCAAAAGCGACGAACTTCATGGTTTTCTCCAAAAAGAGAAACGGCACCCGCGACCAGGCACCGTTGGGAATGCGGTCTTGCGACCGCGGCGAACTCGAAACAGAAGTTGTTGTTCTGCTCCGAGAGATTGGGAGGGCCCCGCTTGCGGGAGGGACCCTACTCGGACTGGCTAGAAATTGTTGTTTTGTTCCGAGAAGAGACTGGTGACCGACTCGCCGTCGGAAATACGGCGGATGGTCTCGGCGAACAGGAAGGCCACCGACAGTTGGCGGATCTTCTTGCAGGCCTTGGCCGCGTCGGTCAGCGGAATGGTGTTGGTGATGACGACTTCGTCCAGCTGCGAGCTGGCGATGCGCTCGATGGCCGGGCCCGACAGGATGGGGTGGGTGCAATAGGCGAACACGCTCTTGGCGCCACGCGCCTTCAGCACATCGGCCGCCTTCACGAGGGTGCCGGCGGTGTCGATCATGTCATCCATGATCACGCAGTTGCGGCCGTCGATCTCGCCGATGACGTGCATCACTTCGGACACGTTGGCGGTTGGGCGGCGCTTGTCGATGATGGCCAGGTCGCAGCCGAGCTGTTTGGCGAGGGCGCGGGCGCGCACCACGCCGCCGACGTCCGGCGACACGACGACGAGGTCGCTGTAGTTGCGGCTCTTCAGGTCCGACAGCAGGACGGGCGACGCGTAGATGTTGTCGACCGGGATGTCGAAGAAGCCCTGGATCTGGTCGGCGTGCAGGTCCATGGTCAGCACACGCTCGACGCCGACGGTTTCCAGCAGGTTGGCGACGACCTYGGCCGAGATCGGCACGCGGGTGGAGCGTGGGCGGCGGTCCTGGCGGGCATAGCCGTAATAGGGGATGACGGCGGTGATGCGGCGGGCACTGGAGCGCTTGAGCGCGTCCGCCATGATCAGCAGCTCCATCRGGTTCTCGTTCGTCGGCGCGCAGGTGGGCTGGATGACGAAGACGTCGCGGGCGCGCACGTTCTGCTGGATCTCGACGGCGACTTCACCGTCCGAGAAACGCCCGACGACGGCCTTGCCCAGCTCGAGACCGAGATGGGTGGCCATTTCCTGAGAGAGGACCGGGTTCGCGTTGCCGGTGAAGAGAACCGTGTTGAGCAGCACTGGGCTTCCTTGAGTCAGTGGCCCGCTGAATGCGCAGCCGGTTCAGCGAAGTACGGAAAACATTTGGCAGGGGAGGAAGGACTCGAACCCTCGCATGTCGGAATCAAAATCCGATGCCTTGACCAACTTGGCGACTCCCCTACACAGGACCCGGCCGAGCGGCCGAACCCTATAAACCTTTGTCAGCCGGCCCAGCCCGCGAGCGGGTGTTGAGCCAGGCTGTGGCAGATTCGACCGGTCCACTCCGCAGGTCTGGCCCGCAGTAATGTCGCCAGGGACTGGTCGTCATTGCCATCTTTTCCATTCCCGGCGAGTACTGAAAACACTGCAGCGCCTGAGCCCGTCATCCGGGCGTTGCCGAATTGCTTCGACATGCACGCTACCGCGTCTTGCACTTCACTGCTGATACTTTCGGCGGCGGGCTGGAGGTCGTTGTGACCAAAGCCATTCACCAAGTTTTCTGCAGTTCCAGCCAGGGCGGGAAAGCCCGCGACTATAGCCAGGTTTTCAGACCTTGCCAAGAGTTGGCTTGAAAAGATGTCCTTGGTCGCCAGCCCCGCCGGGCCTTTGAGCACGGCGAAGCGCTGCTCGGGCAAGGTCAGCGGATGCAGGATTTCGCCGATGCCTTCAACGAAGGCCGGGCCGCCGCCGAGGAAGAAGGGCAGGTCGGCGCCGAGCTTCAAGCCGAGCGCTATCAGGCGGTCCAGCGGCAGGCGCAGATCCCAGAGCCGGTTCAGCGCCAGCAGCGTCGTCGCCGCATCCGACGAGCCGCCGCCCATGCCGGCACCGGCAGGCAGCCGCTTTTCCAGGTGGATGTCGGCGCCGAGCGTGCAGCCGGTCTCGGTTTGCAGCAGGCGAGCGGCGCGCAGGCAGAGGTCATCGGCGGGCAGGGCGCCTGCGAGCACATCATGGCGATGCAGCCGCCCGTCCGAGCGAATCTCCACATGCAATGTGTCCGCCCAATCGATCAGCACAAAGACTGACTGCAGCAGGTGGTAGCCATCAGGCCGCTTGCCGATCACATGCAAAAAGAGGTTGAGCTTGGCGGGCGCGGCCAGGTCGTACAGCGCCTTCATTCGCCGCTGTCCAGCCGGGCGCGCAGCGTGACGGTGGGTTCGGCCAGGCGCGTGGCGACGAGGGCGGGCAGCTTGGGTTCGATGCGCCAGCCCAGTTGCTCGAAGCCGCTCGTCGTCGTGCGGTGTGGCGCGGCGGGCCAGGGTCGGGCCTGCAGCCAGTCAAACAGCGCGGCAACCGGCACCGGCTCGCCCAGCAACTCGCGGGTCAATGCGTCGAGGTCGTCGAAGCGGCGCTCGTCGCCGGGCGTCTGCAGCGTGACGCGGCCGGGCTGCCAGTTCGCGCGGGCTACCAGGGCGCCGAGCGGCGATGTCAGCTCCAGCCGACCAGCCTGCGGGCCGCCGAACAGTTCGAAGCTGGCCGCACCGCCGGTGCCACGGTTGTGCGCATCGCCGGCCACCGTCACGCTGATGCGGCCGCTGAGCCGGGACTCCTGGCCAGCGGGCGGCGCCTGAGGCAACTGCGCGCAGCCGGCAATGGCGAGCGCGAGGAGCAGGGCGGCCAGCCTCATCGCGGCTTGACCTTCAGCCGGTCCAGTGCCTCGCGCAGGGCCTCGTTGCCAGGTTCGCGCTGGGCGGCCTCTGCAAAGACGCGGCGGGCTTCATCCTGGGCGCCGCTGGCCCACAGCACCTCGCCAAGATGGGCGGCGATCTCGGCGTCGGGGCGGGCGGTATGGGCCTGGCGCAGCAGCTTGGCGGCCTCGGGCAGGTTGCCCAGGCGGAATTCGACCCAGCCCAGGCTGTCGACGATGAAGGGCTCGCCCGGCGCCAGCTTCAGCGCCTGTTCGATGAGCTCCTTGGCCTCGGGCAGGCGCAGATTGCGCTCGGCCAGCGAATAGCCCAGGGCGTTGTAGGCGTGGTGATAGTCGGGTTTGATCTCGATAACCCGGCGTAAGAGGCTCTCCATTTCATCGAAGCGGCCCGCCTTCTCGGTCATCATGGCCTGTTCGTAGACGAGGTCGGCGTCGGCGGGAAAGCGGGTCGTGGCAGTCTTGAGGACGGCCAGTGAGGCCGTGTAGTCGCGCTGCTCGCGCATCAGCTGGGCTTCGGCAAGCAGCGCGGCGCGGGCTTCGGCATCGCTGGCATCGCTCGCCGGTTGCAGCAGCTTGCGGGCCTCAGGCAGCTTCCCTTGTCGAGCCAGCAGGCTGGCGCGGCGGTAGCGCAGTTCCAGTCCGTTGCCGTCCACCTTTTGCAGTGCCGCCTCGGCGGCCTTGAGGTCGCCGCGTTGCTCGGCCGCCTGGGACAGCATCAACCAGGCCTGCTGGCGGCCGTCGGTGCGGGCCTTGATCTCGGCATCGGTGCCCGAGGCCGGTGTGTCCAGCCGCTTCAGGGCTTCGCGCAGGGCGGCCTCAGCGGCGGCGGCATGCTTGAGCTCCAGCTCGGTGGCGCCCAAGGCCAGYCAGGGGGCGGGGTTGTCGGGCGTCGCCTCGGTCAACAGGCGGAATTCGCGCGCGGCGTCGGCCGGGCGCTGGGCCAGGATCAGGGCGCGGGCATAGGCCTGGCGCAGCGCATGCTGATCAGGCGTCTGCTGCAGCCTGGCGGTGATCAGCCCTTCGGCCTGAGGCTCCGTGGGCATCAGGTCGACGGCCAGTTGCATCGCGTCGTCGTTGTCGGGCACGAGCTGGTTGAGTTCGCGGGTCAGCCCAAGTGCTCGCGCGTTCTCGCCGGCATTGATGGACAGGCGGGCCTCGGTGTACAGGGCGGCGGGCTTGAGCGGGCCGGCCTGGGCCTGCAGCACCGGGCGCAGGGCCATGAGCACGGCCTTGGGATCGGGCGAGCGCTGGAACAGGCGGGGCAGCGCGAGGATGAGCCCGGGGCGCTGCGGAGCGGGCGCAACGCGCAGCAAGCTCGCCAGCGGCGTGGGTACTTCGGCGGGCTTGTTCATGACGGCCAGCAGCTGCACGCAGTTCTGCAGCGCCTCGGCCGAGGTTGGCACCGTCTCGGCCCAGGCGCGTGCGGCCATCAGGGCCTGGTCACCCGCACGAGCCTGCACGGCGATGTTGACGACGCGCTTGAACAGCTCCTCGTCACCGGTGCGGCGCGCGGCGTCCAGCAGCACCTGGAAGGCGACGCCGGCCTGGCCACTCTGCAGCTCGAGCTCGCCGATCAGCAGCTGGTAGAACAGCGGCGCGTCCATGGCCGAGTTCGTCGGTGCCTCGGCGGGAGTGGCCGGTGCGACGGCATCCTGGGCGTGGGCTTGCAGGGCGGCGAACAGGGCGGCCGCGGCGATCACGCGGCGAGTGGGCAGGGGCATTCG
>NZ_JBFUMO010000104.1:0-14012 GCF_054049355.1 Roseateles sp. P5_E11
CAACTATTGGTTGATTGTCTTGTCTGCTTTCGCGCCTACCGCCGAGTCCTTGCGGTGCCTACATTCCCCTCAGCCGCGGCCCTCTTGAACCACTCGGCCGGCAACAACCGGCCAACCAATCAGCTAGGAATCCATCATGAAGAAACTGCTCCCCGCATTGCTGCTTGCAACGCAAGTCCTGTCCGTCATGCCCGCCGAAGCGGCCGGCGGCGCAGCCCCGGCCGCCCGCAAGGGCAAGGTGTTGCTGGTGACTTCCAGCACCAACGCCCTCGAACTCAGAGGCGGCCGTGTCGTGCACACCGGCTACATCCTGGCCGAGCTGGTCACGCCGGCGCAGAGACTCATCGACGAAGGCTACGAAGTGGATGTGGCGACGCCGGACGGCAGCACGCCTGCCATGGACGGCCTGTCGGTCGACGTCACGATGTTCGGCAACGATCCGGTCAAGTTCCAGAAGGCACTGGTCTTCGCGCTGATGCATCCAACGATGCAGCGCCCGCTCAAGCTGAGCGACGTCGTCGCCAACGGCCTGTCGAAGTACTCGGCCGTCTACGTGCCCGGCGGCCACGCGCCGATGAATGACCTCGTCCAGGACGAGAACCTCGGCAAGGTGCTCAGGTACTTCCACGAGAACAACCGCCCGACCGCGTTCCTGTGCCATGGGCCGATCGCGTCGCTGGCCGCGCTGCCCCAGGCCAAGGCCTACCGCTCCGCCCTCGCCGCCGACGATATCGCCGCAGCCAAGGCGGCCGGTACGGGCTGGCAGTACGCCGGCTACCGCATGGCCATCTTCTCCAACTCGGAAGAGGTTCCCGTGCAGAAGGACACTCTGAAGGGCCAGCTGCCGTTCTCAGTGGCCGACGCGCTACGCGGCGCCGGTGGCCGCGTCGAGCACGGTCCCGACTGGGGCTCTTTCGTGGTCCGAGACCGTGAGCTGATCACAGGCCAGAACCCTGCTTCCGACCACGCCCTGGCCGACGCCCTGGTCAAAGCGCTGGCAGAGCGACCTCCCGTTCGCTGAGGGTGCCGACCCGGAACTGCCCGCTGACGTTACCTCGGCAGGCCGTTCCGCGTTTCGTGGGCAGGCTGCGCGCTCGCCCACGGCTCCTCACCACCGTCAACACACTCTCGAGAGAGAAGTCGATGAAATTCCTGTTCAAGCGAAACATTCAAGCGCTCTGCCTCGCCATCGGCGTCGCCGGTATCGGCACCAGTGCGGCGGCCGAGTTCGAGATCAGGGCCGCAAAGAGCGGTCAGGTCCTCATGGTCGTCAACTTTGAGGTCAGCCCGGGCGTTGAGGTTGAACTCGAGCGGCATCTCGCCAAGCTGGTCCAGTGCACGCGCCACGAGTCCGGGAACCAGGTCTTCAACGTCCACCGAACCCTCGGTGCGGGCAACTCGGTCAAGTACGTCCTCTACGAGATGTGGAAGGACGAGGCGGCATTGAAGGCTCACTTCGAGCGCCCCTATGTTCAGCCGTTCTTCGCGCTGTTCGACAAGGGCACGGTCAAGCCGACCATCATGTTCCTCGAAGAGATGGCGCCGATCACCGCGAATGAGAAGCGCGGCGCTGCGCCGCCGGTCTGCGCCTAGCGTGGTAGTTCGCTGAGCAGTCGATTGGGTGTGATTGGATGCCGCCAGCGCTGCACCACCACGCCCTTGGTTGCTGGCCTGGCGAGCGCCGCGTCTGCCGTYGATCCGCCTGCCGGGAGACCGCGTCCTAGGTTCTCGAAGCGGTGCCCGCCGGGGCGGCGGTCTGGCCAAACTGCGCGAGAAGCCAGCGCCGGAACGTGGCCATGCTCGTGCTGTTCTCGCGGTGGGCGGCGGTGAGCAGGTAGTAGGTGTAGTCGCCCATGTCGAGCGCTGTTTCAAACGGCTGCACCAATCGACCCGCGCGCAGGTCCTCGTCAACGAGGAAATGCTGGGCGATGGCAACGCCCAGGCCCTCGACCGCCGCCGTGTAGACCATTGCGGAACTCTCATAGGACATGCCGGACCGCGCGTCGACCTGGTCCGTCACGCGGGCGTGCGCCAGCCAGTGCGCCCAGTCGTCAGGGCGGGCGATCGAGTGCAGCAGCGTGGCGCGGGCCAGGTCCTTGGGCTTCTTCAGCCGTTGTTCCTTGGCCAGCGCAGGGCTGCAGACGGGGACAAGCAGGTTGGGGACGAGGCGGTCGGCATGGGCGCCGGCCCATCGGCCGTCACCGAGCCGAATCGCGCCGTCGATGTCTTCCTTGCGGAAATCTACGGGGTCGAGAGACGCCTTGAGCAGAACCTCGATCTCGGGGTGTTCGGCGTGAAATCCCGACAGGCGCGGAATGAGCCAGCGGATCGCAAAGGTGGTGTACGCCCTGATCTTGAGCTGGCGGCGCTGGCTGCGTCGCTGGAGTTTGCGCGTCGCGGCCTTCAGGTCGTCGAGGGCTTTGGTGACTGCCTTGAAGTACTCGGTGCCCCGAGGGGTAAGCGCAATCTGGCGATGACCACGGACGAAGAGCTGCAGGCCCAGCGAGTCCTCAAGGCCGCGGATCTGCCGGCTGATGGCGCCAGCCGTCACGCTGAGTTCCTCCGCCGCGTCCGTGATGCTCAGATGCCGTGCCGCAGCCTCAAAGGCGCGGATGGCGTTCAGGGGCGGGAGGCGATCTGATTGATGCACGAAGTGCGCGGCGCGTGGCGGCGGATCAGGGATCGTAGCCGACCCCCGGGTGCCCTTCACCGTGGCAATCCCGGACTCACCAGAGGCGCCGCCTTGCGGCGTCCTGCTCGTGCCGGGTCACGATCATGACGACGGCAGCCATGCTTCGCTGCACCAGGCAGACGTCGTCCAGCGACCACGGAGGACCTGACCGGTTGCGCCAGCACTGAACCAGCCCGGCAATCCTGCCGTTGATGACCACCCTGACCTGCAGCAGGTCGGGGTCCTGGCTGTCCTCSCCAGCCCGCCCGACATCTACGGTCTTGCGCGGCAACCGGAGCTTGCCCTTCTCAGCCAGACAGGACAGCTGGAAGGGGGCCTTGTCCATGACCGCGAAGAAGTCGGGATCCTGCCGCTCGTCGAGCATGTCGCCAATGGGCTCTTCGCCGTTGCTTGCATCAAGGCCACCGACCTTTTGGAGGTGCCGGGTATTGCCTGGGTGGCGCACGCGCCAAAGGCGGACTCGGTGCGCACCAAGGCGGTCCAGGAGAGCCCGCATCACTTCCAGCCTGAAGCACGCCTTGGTCAGCTGCCGCGCCATCAGGTCCGCACCGAGTCGATGCAGCCAAGCGGGCACGTCGTCCAGGGCATCCTCGGTGCGCTCCAGGACGGCGCATCCGTGGGTGTTGGGGACGCGGAGCGTGCTCTGGTAGCGGACGAAAGCTCGGGAAAGCTGCATCATGCAAAGCTCCCCTGTGTACGCATGCTTCCCGCCGCGGCTTGATCGCCCTCATCCACCCGGAACGCGGCGGTGGTCTGCGACAGCCTCTGGGCCTGATCGTTGAGCGAGGCGGCCGCGGCGGCGGACTCCTCGACAAGTGCGGCGTTTTGTTGCGTCAGCGAGTCGAGCTGGCCGACCGCGTGGTTGATCTGCTGCAGCCCGTCGCGCTGCTCCGCGGCGCCCGAAGCGATCTCGGAAACGAGCAGGTTCACCCTCTCGATGTCGGCGACGATGGCCTTCATCAGCACGCCCGTGTCGTTCACATGGGCGTGGCCGGCGTCGACCCGGATCTGGGCGCCGGAGATCAGGCTCTTGATCTCCTTGGCTGCCTGCGCGCTCCGCTGGGCAAGTTGGCGGACCTCCGATGCGACGACGGCAAAGCCGCGGCCATGTTCGCCTGCTCGCGCCGCCTCCACTGCGGCGTTCAACGACAGCAGGTTGGTCTGGAAGGCGATGCCGTCGATGACGGATGTGATCTCCGCGATGCGGGCCGAGGACTCGGTGATGTCGCGCATGCTGGCGATGACCTGGTCCACCGCGTGGCCGCCGCGCTGGGCGGCCTGGGATGCGGTATCGGCCATGTTGCGCGCCTGGGCCGCGGCGTCGGCGGCCTGGCCGACTGCGCCGGTCAACTGTTCCAGGCTCGAGGCCGTCTGCTGGAGGTTCGAGGCCGCGGATTCGGTGCGGGCGGACAGGTCCTGGTTGCCCACCGCGATCTGGCCGCTGGCGCTGGACACCGACTCCACGCCGGTCCTGACCTCGGCCACCAGCCCGCGGAGCTGGGCCGACATGTCGGACATGGCGCTCATGAGCTGCCCGAACTCATCCTTGCGGGATTCCTTGAGCGTCATGGTCAAGTTGCCGGAGGCAATCTCCCGCGCCAGCTCGACTGAGCGGGCGAGCGGCCGCAGGATCGAGTGCACCAGCGTGTGGGACGCCAGCACGGCCAGGGCCAGCACCGCGGCGCACAGCGCGAGGCCCTGCTTGAGGGCGGTCACGCGTTCAGCAGCCGATTGCTCACGGGCCTCGTCGCGCTCCTGCTCCTGCAGTTCGACGTACTTCGCGAGTTCCGCCAGGTAGACATCAATTGCGGGCATGAACTTGTGCTGGACGATGGCCTGGATGGCGTCCTGGGCCGCCCCGTCCTTGCGCATCGCGAGCGCCTCCTTATAGGTCGCCGACACCACCTTGCGGCGCTCGTTGACAGCCTCGAGGGCGTCGCGGTCCGCCTGCGTCGCGGCGTAGTCGGCGGCCTTCTTCTGGTAGTCGGTGATGACGTCGACGTCGCGCTGAAATGGCCCATCGAATACCTCGCGGATCGCCGGGTCCGAACTCAGCACGAGGCCCAGCAGGCGCTGGATCTGCGTATCCGTCAGCCCGCGCCATTTGGCCGCGAGCAGAATGTTGCGCTGATAGCGCTCGCCTTCATCGATCGCCTGCTGGTAGGCCAAGGTCGTTCGCTGCAGCATCCAGCCAGCGATGCCCGCCAGGGACAGCATCACGAGGAAGAGGGTGGCCCAGAGTCGTCGCGAGACGCGGATGTCGTTCAGCTTCATGGTTCGCTCCAGAGGAGGGGAGGTTGTTCAAGACGGTGGCAGCGGCAAGATCAGGGAGTCCGGGGACGGAAAGGAGAAGAAGGGATCACGCGCAGCGGAGCGCGCCCACGTCGCGCAGGCGCTGGATGGCCGGTGCGTCGAGGCCCAGGTCCAGCAGGATCTGGTCACTGTGCT
Organism: Roseateles sp. P5_E11; assembly: GCF_054049355.1. Classification (NCBI taxonomy): domain Bacteria; kingdom Pseudomonadati; phylum Pseudomonadota; class Betaproteobacteria; order Burkholderiales; family Sphaerotilaceae; genus Roseateles; species Roseateles sp. P5_E11. The sequence continues at coordinate 5,141 of NZ_JBFUMO010000104.1, forward strand.
CGCCGCACCCTGGCGCTGGTGCGTACGGGGTCTCGGCGCTCGCGACGCTGCTGATCGGGAAGCCCGGCATCCGGACGATCCCGTGGCGCGGGTCGTTGACCTCGGCCAGCATGCGATTTGCCAGGATCTGCGGATGCGTGGGCAGGTCGTTGTAGGTCGCCACCTTGGCGCACAGGATGTCCCGCGCTCGCAGGGCGGTCATCCATTCCTCCGTCGTGCGGATGACGAAGACGGCGGTGAGTGCCTCGACGAGCGCAGCCCGGTTGGCAACGCGGTCGGTCGATGTCGCGAAGCGCGGGTCTTCGGCGACGGAAGGCACGTCGAGGACGTCGCACAGGGCGCTCCATCGCTCGGGCGTGTAGGCTGCAACCATCAACCAGCCGTCTGCAGTCTGGAAGGCCTGGTTCGGCGCGGCGTATGGCGCCGCACTGCCCGTGCGCTTCGGGAGCTCGCCGTCGGCCAGAAAGCTTGTCAGCGAGGATTGCTGGAGCGCGAGCGCGGAGTTGAGCAGGTTGACGTCCAGGTGCCCGCCCTGGCCGTCGCGCGCGCGCTGGACGATCTTGGCCAGCACGCCCACCGCGGCGACATACCCGGTCATGACGTCGACCACCGGCGCCTRCACCTTGCAGGGCTCGGAGCTTTCGGTGCCGAGCAGGCTCATCAGTCCCGAGTCCGCCTGGAGGATGCCGTCCACGCCGGCGCGCTGCGAGTACGGCCCGGTCTGTCCGTAGGCGGAGATCGAGCAGTAGATGAGGTCGGGGCGCAGTTCCCGCAGCTGTTCGTAGCCGAGGCCGAGCCGGTCCATGACGCCGGGCCGCATGCTCTCGACCACGATGTCGGCCTGGGCGGCCAGCCGCCGCGCCACCTCAACGGCTTCGGGCCGCTTGAGGTCCAGCGACAGCCCCAGCTTGCCGCGATTGAAGCCGTGGAAGAGGGCGCTGTCGTCGCCGATCCACCCTGGGCCCAACGTGCGGCCGGTCTCGCCGCTCGGGGTCTCGACCTTCACGACGCGGGCACCCATGTCGGCTAGCAGCATGGTGCAGGTCGGGCCGGCGCCGATCTGGGTGAAGTCCAGGACCTGCAGTCCTTCCAGTGCGGTTCTCATTTGCGAATTCCCAGCGGGCGTCCCGCGTTTCGTTTGAACGTGCCCTGCGCGGTGGCGACCAGTCCGCCTTGTTCGTCGAACAGTTCGCCCTGCGAGAAATAGATGCTTCGGCCGGCGCGCGTCACCTTGCCGACGGCGCGGACAACTCCCGCGTCGACACGCGCGTGGTAGCTGATGCTGAGCATCAGCGTGACTGCACCATCGGTATCGGGATCGCCTGTCGGGCTCAGGGCGGAATAGCCGCAGGCGGCGTCCAGGAGCGTGGCGATGACGCCGCCCTGGAGCGTGCCCTGGCGATTCAGGTGACGGGCCAGCACCGGCATCTCGAATACGGCCCGGCCTTCGCTCCACTCGCTCAGCGTGATGCCGAGGTCGGCGAGCAGCGGGTTAGCGAGGTCTTCAGTGCTCACAGGGCGACCTTGATCTGGTTGTCGCGGATCACCCGCTCCCAGCGGGCCATTTCGCTCTGGATGTAGGCCTGCAGCTCGGCGGGGTTGCTGGGATGCGGCTCGAAGCCCTGCTGGGTCAGCTGGGCGGTCACCTCGGGTGACGTCAACACGGACTGCAGCGCAGCGCTGAGCTTCTCGACAACCGGTTGTGGCGTCTTCGCGGGCGCGAGCAGGCTGTACCAGAGGGCAACGTCGTAGTCCTTGATGCCGGCTTCCGCAAAGGTCGGCAGGTCGGGTAGCAGCGACGTGCGCTGCGGTCCCGCAATGCCCAGGGCGCGCAACTTGCCGGCTTTCACGAACTGGATCGCCGACGCGAAGGTCGCGAAAGACGCCTGGACCTGGCCACCCATCACGTCGGCGATGGACGGGCCAGTGCCGCGGTAGGGTACGTGCAGGAGATCGGTCTTCGTGAGCTTGGCAAAGACTTCGCCGGCCAGGTGTTGCGGCGTCCCGTTGCCCGGGCTGCTGTAGCTGACGGTGCCGGGTTTCGCCTTCGCGTTCGCGATGAACTCGGGCAGCGTCTTGTATGGCTGTTCGGCGCCTGCCACCAGCATGATGGGCACCGAGGCGATCCGGCCGATGGGTGCGAAGTCGCGTTCAATCTTGAACGGCACCTTCATGCCCAAGTAGGGGTTCATCACCACCTGGCTGGAGGCGATGACGAGCGTGTAGCCATCCGGGGCCGCCTTCGCCACGATGTCGGTGCCGAGGTTGCCGCCAGCGCCCGGGCGGTTGTCGACGATCACGTTCTGGCCGAGCAGCTTGCCCAGGCGCGGGGCGATGGCGCGAGCGAGGATGTCGTTGCCCCCACCGGGGGCAAAAGGCACGATCAATGTGATGGGCTTGCTGGGGAAAGCGGGCTGCGCGAAGGCCGGCAGAGCCGGGGCGGCCGCCAGCATGGCCAGCGCCAGGGAGGCGAGTCGCCTGGACTTCATGACGTTCTTCATCGTTGTCTCCGTTGTAGGTATGGCGTGGATCGGTGGGCGAGCAGAGCGCCTCAGCGGCCGGTGTAGGTAGGCGTGCGCTTGTCGGCGAACGCCGCGCGTCCTTCGCGGCGGTCCTCGGTGTCCCGGAGCGCGCCCCAGTACAGCTCGGTCAGGCGCTGGGCGTCGGCATCGCTGAGATGGCGGGTCTCGCGCGACAGGCGGGTCACGGCCTGGACAGCCAGGGGAGCGTTTGCAGCGATCAGTTCGGCAATGGCGATGGCCCGCTCCATCAGCGTTTCAGCTGGCAGGACCTCCGACACCAGCCCCGTGCGCCAGGCATCGGCGGCAGCAAGCCTCTCGCCGGTCAGTGCCATCTGCATGGCCTGGGAGCTGCCCACCGTCTTGAGCAGGCGATGCAGCCCCGACACGCCCGGGATGGAGCCGATGCGGGTCTCGGGCAGGCCGAAAGTCGCGTTCTCGGCGGCGATGCGGATGTCGCACTGCAGCGCGATCTCGAGGCCCGCGCCCAGGCAATGGCCGTTGATCGCAGCGACCACAGGCTTGGCGATCTGCAGGTCCGACAGATCCATCAGGCGCAGGTACAGCCCCAGGTCTGCCGCGGCATTCGGTGCGTGAAAGATCCCCTGCGCGTAGCTCGCGCCCGAATCGCGCGTCTGCTTCAGATCGGCGCCCGCGCAGAAGGCCTTCTGGCCGGATCCGGTCAGCACGATGCATCGCGTCTCGGCGTGCTCCTGCAGCGCTGCGAGCAGGGACCTCAGCTCGCGCAGAGTGGGGACGTCGAACGCATTGAGCGCCTGCGGCCGGGCGATGGTCAGGACGGTGACCGCGCCGCGGATGGTCGACTCGATGGTCATGGTCGTCTCGCTCAGACGCTGGGAGAGGAGAGGCTGCGGCCGCCGCAGACGTACAGCACCTGGCCGGTCACGTAGCTGCTGCGCGGGTGCAGGAAGAAGGCCACGGCGTTGGCGATGTCCTCGGCCGTGCCGATGCGGCGCACGGGCACCGAGTCCTTGAGCTTGACCTGCACCTCGGGCGCAAAGTTGCGGAACAGCGGCGTGTCGACGATGCCGGGGGCGATCGCGTTGACCGTGACGCCCTTGCTTGCGAACTCGATGGCCAGCGAGCGGGTCAGGCTGACGACGCCGCCCTTGGCTGAGGAGTAGTTGGCCTGGCCGAAGCCGCCCAGCCAGGCCCGCGAAGAGATGTTCACGATGCGGCCGTCGCCGCGCTCCACCATCCCGGGCAGCACTGCCTTGCAGCACAGGAACTGGGAGCGGAGGTTGGTGTCGACGACCAGGTCCCAGTCGTCCTCGGTCATGTTCAGGAAGCGTTTGTCGCGCACTGCGCCGGCGTTGTTGATCAGGCAGTCGATTCGGCCTTGCCATGAGTTCAGCTTGTCGAAGGCTGCGCCGACCTGTTTGCCGTCGGTGAGGTCGGCCGCGGCGCCCAGCACCTGCAGGCCCTGGCCGGCCAGGTCATGGACGGCTGTGTCCAGCGCTTCGGCATCGCGGTCCACCAGGCCGACCGCAAAGCCGGCCTCGGCGAGCTGTTGGGCGATGCCGTAGCCGATGCCGCGTGCAGCACCCGTGACGACCGCCACGCGGGTCGGGAATTGCTCGAGCTGTTCCATGGTCAGACTCCCAGCAGGTGGACCGACGACGCGGCGTGGTCGACGCCGGCGATGCCGCCGCCCGTGCACTGGGCCAGGCCGATGCGTGCACCTTCTGCCTGTCGGCCTTCTGCGCGTCCCTCGAGCTGCCACAGCAGCTCCACCATCTGCGCGACGCCCGTGGCGCCCAGCGGATGGCCCTTGGCCAGCAGGCCGCCGCTGGGGTTGACCGCCACGCGGCCACCGATGCGGGTTGCGCCGGAACGCAGCAGCGGCACGGCTTCCCCATGGGCTGCCAAGCCCAGGGCTTCGTAGTAGATGAGCTCGGCGATGGTGAAGGCGTCGTGCAACTCCACGACGTCGACCTCGCCGGGGCCGACACCGGCCTGCTCGTAGGCCTGGCGGGCGGCGCGGGCTGTGATCTCGGCATCGAGGATGTCGTCGTCAGCGCCTTCGCGGATGCCTGAGACGACGACGGACGACAGGACCTTCACGGGCTTCTGGCGATCCGGGCGGCGGCTGGTCAGGACCAGTGCGGCAGCGCCGTCAACCTGTGACGGGCAGCACTGCAGCAGCGTCAGGGGCGACGCGATCATGCGCGACGCCAGCACCTCTTCCACGGTGGTGGCCGTGCGCTGCTGCGCATACGGGTTGAGCGTGCCGTTGTAGCGGTTCTTCACGGCGATCTCGGCGAGGTCTTCCGGCTTCGCGTCGCGCTCGTGCAGGAAGCGGGTGCCCCGCATGGCGTACACCGCGGGCAGCACCAATCCCGACGTCGCGTAGAGGTCGGTCTTGTGGTCGTTGCGCTGCATTGGGATGGTGCCGCCGCCGAGCGCCGTGAGCTGCTCGATGCCGATGATCAGCACGGTCTCGTACTGGCCGGCCATGAGGGCATGCCGCGCCAGGTGAACCGCGGTGRCACCGCTGGCGCAGGCGTTCTCGACGTTGTAGACGGGGATGCCGTTGAAGCCGAGATCGCGGACGATCAGCTGACCCAGGATCATGCCGCCGAGCACGTTGGCGCAGTAGATGGCCTGAACGTCAGACGCCTCGACGCCTGCGTCGGCCATCGCTTCAATGATCGCGCACTGCGCCAGTTCAGGAGCCATGACGCCGGTATGGCGTCCGAACGGAGTCATCGCGCCGCCGCTGATGTAGGTGGTTTGCATGGAGTGGTCCTCTGTCGGTTCGATGTCAGGCGGAGGCGGGTTGGAAGGCGTAGCCCAGCTTCTCGTCGGGGACGGGCTCGAACCGGTCGCCAATGGATGGGACATCGCTGCCCAGCAGGCGGCCAAACAGGCGCACGCGGCCGGCGTCTTCTTCGAAGTCGACGTAGCCGACCGAGTAGGGCGACAGGCCGCTCTTGGCGCTCGGGTGGATGGTCGTGAAGCTGTAGAGCGCGCCTGCCGTCGTGAGCGCGGCGGGCTCGAACTGCCGGGCGAGAGGCGAATCGGCCGAGACGGGCGGGAACACGCGTTCGCCAGTAGCGGCGTGACGCGAAGTCAGCAGCCGGCTCGGCTGTGAGGAGGACCAGAGAGGGGCGGGGGAGGATGGCATTGCGCTTGTCTCCTTGTTCATCGTTGCGCCGGTCGTGGGGCCGGTCGTCGGGGTTGTCGATGGAGCAAGTTTTGTCGTCGCGGCCTTCCTGGACAAACCATTTTTCGGCCGTCTTCGATTGATCTCAGATCAATCGAACAGGTTTGCAAGGCTTCGGTTGAGGTGGGCGCGGTACTGCTCGATCAGCCCGGCGCGACCGTCTGGTTCCAGGCTGGCAGGGGCATACGCCACGTGGGATGGGAGCACGTCCATGCCAACGAAGCGGAGCACGCCACCCAGCACCGGCTGCAGGTTGTCGTGGACGCTGCCGGTGATCGCGCCGTCCGCTTCAAGCTCTTCCTGTGTGCCACCGGTCGTCATCGACACCATGGCGTACCGGCCCTTCAGCAGGCCGGTCTCGAACAGCCGGCCGTCCTCGTAGGCAAAGCCATACGTCAGCACGCGGTCGAACCACCCCTTCAGGATGGCAGGCGGGCCGTACCACCAGTAGGGAAACTGCAGAAGCAGCACGTCGGCCGCGGCGACCAGCGCCTGGGCGCGCACGATGTCCGGCGCATAGCTGTCCGTGCGGAGGGCGTGACGCTGCTCGTGGACGAGACCGAAGCGGGGCGCGTCCGTGGGGTCCAGGAAGTCCCCGATCCCCGCAGCGGCCTGAAAGCCGTTCGCATAGAGGTCCTCCACGGTGACGTGGTAGCCGAGGGCTTCCAGCGTCTGTTGCGCGGCACCGCGAAGCGCGGCGTTGAAGCTCAGCCGGGGTTCGGGGTGGGCGTAGACGATGAGCGCCCGGGGCGCCTCGTCGTTAAGGCGGCGGGCGCTCATCGTCGGTTTGCCTCAGGCCGACTTCTTGACGTCGTCGTGATCGGTGGACTCAGCCAGCTCGCGCCAGGCGGCGAGTTCTGCCTCGACCTGGCGATGCTTCTTGTCGATGGCCACGATCGTGTCCGAGCCGACCGGCAGGCGCACCGGCGGCTTGGGGCTGTCGGCCAGCGTCAGCATGGCCTGGGCGAACTTCAGCGGATCGCCGGGCTGCTGGCCGTTGGCTGCCGTGGCGAACTGGCGCATCTGGCCGACGGTCTCCGTGTAGTCGGGGATCTCCTTGGCGGTGCGCACGACCGACTGGTCCGCCAGGAAGTCGGTACGGAAGAAGCCAGGCTCCGCGACCGTGGCGTAGACGCCCAGCGGCGCCAGCTCCATGGCCAGCGCTTCGGTCAGTCCTTCGACCGCGAACTTGGATGCGCCGTAGACGCCCCAGCCCGGGTAGGCGATGTAGCCGCCGATGGAGGAGATGTTGATGATGTGGCCGGAACGGCGCTCGCGCATGTACGGCAGGACGGCACGGGTCACGGCCAGCAGGCCGAACACGTTCGTGGCGAACTGACGTTCGACCTCGGACGCGCTGGCGTCCTCGACGGCGCCGAGAAGGCCGTAGCCTGCGTTGTTCAGCAGCACGTCGATACGGCCGAAGCGGTCGATGGCGGCGCGGGCCGCCGCCTGGCCCTGGACTTCGTCGGTGACGTCCAGCGCCACGGCGAGCAGGTCGTCGTGAGCGCCGAGCGCGCTGGTCACGGATTGCGGCTGTCGTGCGGTGGCGACCACCTTGTCCCCACGAGCCAGCGCCGCACGTGCCACCTCCAGGCCGAAGCCACGAGATGCGCCGGTGATAAACCAGACCTTGGGAGTGGAGCTTGTCATGGGATGACCTTTCGAGAGGGGAGGGGAGGGGAGTGGGTGGTTCCAGCGTTCGATCGGCAGTTGCAGGGCCGTCGTCGTGGTGATCCACTGTGCTGGCGGGGCCAGTCCGTCCGTCCAGTCATTCGGGTGGCGCGGGGTCCGTCAAAAGTCTGAGTTGGCGGTCGGTCGTAGAGTGGAGATGCGGGTCCAGGCCACTCAGGAGAATTCCGCCATGACTACGGAATCGGTCCAGCTCTTGATGGAGCGTCGGAAACACCAGATGTTTCCGACACTGTCGCCGGTCGACATCGACCGAATGTCTCGGTTTGGCGAGAAGCGCCGGTATGCGCCTGGCGAGCTGCTGAAGCGTGCCGGCGAGCGAGCCGCGGGGGTGTTCGTGCTGCTGTCGGGCCGCGTGACTGTCATGCAGCGCAACGGCCTCGGCGAGAACCCGCCCATCTCGGAGCATGGAGTCGGCGAGTTCATTGGCGAGATCAACCAGCTGGGGAACTGGGCCTCCCTGACCGATGCCCAAGCCACCGAGGAGGTAGAGGCGCTTGTGATCCCCGCAGAACGGCTGCGGGCGCTGATCATCGGTGAGGCCGACCTTGGCGAGCGGGTCATGCGCGCGCTGATCCTGCGTCGGACGCTGCTGATCGAGTCAGGCACGAGCGGTGCCGTGGTGATCGGCCGGTCGCAGTCGCCTCATGTCGTCCGCCTGCGGGACTTCCTGCGCCGCAACGCGCAGCCTCACCAGTGCGTTGCGCCAGGCGATTGCGATGCCACTGCCACCATGCTGGAGCAGTACGGGGCGACGGCGGACGATGCGCTGGTGATCTGCCCGAACGGCGTCGTTCTCGTGAACCCCAGCCAGGCCCAGTTAGCACGCTGCATCGGCATGCTGGACACGCGCGAGCGCGACGAAGTCTTCGATGTGCTGATCGTCGGCGCCGGCCCCGCGGGACTGGCGTCGGCCGTTTACGCGGCGTCGGAGGGGCTGAAGGTTGCCGTCGTCGATGGGCGGCACTTTGGCGGCCAGGCCGGGGCCAGCGCTCGCATCGAGAACCTCTTCGGCTTTCCGACGGGGATCAGTGGCGTGGCGCTGACCGGACGCGCGTTTGTCCAGGCGCAGAAGTTCGGTGCGGAAGTCATGATCCCGACCGCTGCCTGCCTGCTTGATTGCTCGCGTGCCCAACCCGAGGATCCGTTGCGGCTGCAGCTGGATGATGGACGTTGGCTGAAAGGTCGCTCGATGGTGATTGCCAGCGGCGCGCGCTATCGGCGGCCGTCGGTGCCGCGGCTCGCGGAGCTGGAAGGCCGGGGTGTCTGGTACTGGGCTTCGGCAGGCGAGGCTGCTTTGTGCGCCGGTGAGGAGGTCGCGCTGGTCGGGGGCGGCAATTCCGCGGGTCAGGCGGCTGTCTTCCTGGCCGAGCATGCCTCGCAGGTCCACATGCTGGTGCGTGGTCCGGACCTGTCCGCCAGCATGTCGCAGTACCTGATCGACCGCATCGCGAACACTCCGAACATCCAGCTG
>NZ_JBFUMO010000105.1:0-14007 GCF_054049355.1 Roseateles sp. P5_E11
ATGTTCTTCCGCTTCCTGCTCACCAGCCTGGCGCTGAGTGCCTCCGCGCACGCCGCCACCGTCGGCACACTGACTCTGCCCGCCGACGATGACGGCGGCGCCGTCACGCTGTTCTATCCCACCGCCGCCGCCGGCCGGCCTGAAACGCGCGGCGACCTGCAGCTGATGCTGGCACCCGACGCGCCACCGGCCCCCGGCAATGGCCGCCTCATCGCCATCTCGCACGGCTCGGGCGGCGGGCCCTGGGTGCACACGACGCTGGCCAAGGCCCTGGTCGAGGCCGGCTTCACGGTCGTGCTGCCCCTGCACCGCGGCGACAACTGGGCCGACCCCGGCAGCCCCGGCCCCGACAGCTGGAAAAAGCGCCCCGCCGAGATCAGCCATGCCATCGACCGCGTCGCTGCCGACCCACGCTTTGCCGGCCTGAAGCTGGACCGCGTCGGCGGCTTCGGCATGTCCGCCGGCGGCCACACCATGCTCAGCCTGGCCGGCGGCGCCTGGTCGCCCGAGCGCTTTCGCGCCCGTTGCGAGCGCGACCTAGCCGAAGACTTCTACAGCTGCATCGGCCTGGCCACGCGGCTGACCGGCGGTGCGCTGGACGGCCTCAAGCTCTGGGTGGCCCGGCACGTGCTCGACTGGAAGTTCCGTGACGCGACGCCGCAGGTCCACAACGACCCGCGCATCGCCGCCGTCGTGGCCGGCGTACCGGTGGCAGCCGATTTTGATCTGGCGACCCTCGCCAAGCCGCGCGTGCCACTGGGCCTGATCACCGCCGATGGAGACCGCTGGCTGCTGCCGCGTTTTCACAGCGACCCGCTGCTGGCCGCCTGCCAGGGCTGCGAGTTGATCGCTGCGCTGCAAGGCGCCGGCCATGGCGCATTGCTGGCACCGCCGCCGCCGGCCGACAACCTTGGCCGCCTGGAATGCGACCTGCTGTGCGACCCGCCTGGGTTTGACCGGCGCGCGATAACGGCGTCGTGGGTGGAGCGAACGGTGGGGTTCTTTCGCCAGCATCTGCTTGGCGCCGAAATGTGACCATTTGAAACAGAAGCTAAACAGCGCACCTCAACCCTGGATTACCTAAGTAGTACCGATCCTTGGGAGAGAGACATGGTTTCAGTAGTCACGGGTAGCGGCAATGGCTTGGTCAACACCTCCAAGGACGTGTTGGGCGGGGCGGGAGGGCTGGGGCAGGCCGCCACGGGGCGAGCCGGTGAGCAGATCACCGTCAACGCGGCCAACGGCAACCTCGTCATCCAGGACCGCGACGAATACCTGGTGGGCGTCGGCCCCGACGTCGACCTGCTTCGCACCTACAACAGCCAGGGCGGCTGGGACGGCGATAACGGGGATGGCTGGCGCGTCGGCTACTACCGGCGCGTGTCGGGGCGCGTGGGCACCGTCAACACCACCGGCAGCAGCATCAAGCGCACCGATGCGGACGGCCATGAGGCGTCGTACTCCTTCGACACCGCCACCGGCAAGTACCTCACGGCCGAGGGCTCGGGCCAGTTCGACAGCCTGAGCTACGGCGCCGGTGTCTGGACCTGGACCGATGGCGACACCGGCACGGCAGAAACCTACGCCAATGTCGACGGGGAGATCTACCGGCTCTCACAGGTCAGCGACGCCCAAGGCAACCTGGTCAAGGTTGACTACGACGGCGGCGGCCTGATCAGCAGCCTGTCCACCTTCAAGGCCGGCAGCTCAACGGCCGACGAAGTGGTGACGCTGAACTACACCGGCACGCAGCTGTCCAAGATCACCACCAGCTACAAGGATGCGCAGGGCGCGCAACAGACGCGCAGCGTCACCAGCTACGGCTACACCGGTGGCCGGCTCAGCCTGGTCACCACCGACCTGACGCCCGAAGACACCACCGCCGACACCAACATCTACACCGTCAGCTACGGCTACGACGCCAACGGCAGGCTGCAGACCATCACCCAAAAAGATGGCAACACACAGACCATCGACTACTGGCCCGACAGCCGCGTCAAGTCCATCACGGACGATCAGAACCGCAAGACCGGCTTCGTCTACGACACCACCAACCGCACCACCACGGTGACCGACGCCCTGGGCCAGGTCACCACGCTCAAATACCTCGGCGGCGTCAACAGCGGCCAGCTGGAAGAGATCAGCGGCGCACTGCTCGGCGGTGCAAGCTTCAAGCAAAGTTACACCTATGACAACGGCGACGTGCTGACCAGCACCAACGCCAAGGGCGAAGTCACGACCTACGAGTACGCCGGCGCCGGCAAGCTGGCACGCCGGACCGATGCGGCGGGCAACGTGCTGGAGCGCACCTACACCAGCACGGGCCTGCTCGCCTCGGAGACGACCTACACGGTGGCCGACACGGACGGCGTGGCTGGCCCACTCAAGGCTAGCGGTGCGCGCACTACCCAGTACATCTACGACACGACGCAAATCGCCAAGCGGCGCCTGGCCTATGTGCTGGGCCCGCAGGGTGAGGTGACACGCTACGTCTACAACGGCTGGGGGCTGCTCGCGCGCCAGGTGCAGTACACAGCTGCTGTTTTCAGCGACCCCAATCCCAGCTTCACTTCGCTCGAGAGCTGGGTGAACGGTCCCCAGGCGCAGAGCCTGGATCGCCAGATCGTCGAGTTCGACTACGACCTGCGCGGCCAGGTGAAGGAGCAGCGCCGCTACACGACGATGGCCCTGTCCAACGGCGTTGCCACGCCGGGCGGGGCGATCAAGACATTCACCAGCTACGACGCTTTTGGCCGACTGCTCTCCAGCAAGGACACGAACAGCAACGGCACCACCTATCTGTACGACGGGCTGAACCGCGTGACCAAAAGCGTGGACGCGAACGCCGCGATCACGCTCTATACCTACGCTGATTCGGATCGCAAGACCTCCGTCAAGCTGGACAACGGCCTGACCACGGTGCAGATCTTCGACACGATGGGCCGCCTCGTGTCCAGCGACGTGCTCGGCGCCGTCAGCCAGACGGCGCTGGGCGCCACCAAGTACTTCTATGACGCGGTGGGCCAGCTGCGCCGCGTGCAGGACGCCACCAGCGTCTCCAGTCACACCCTGTACGACGTCAGCGGTCGCAAGAGCGCCGACATCGCCGCCAACGGCCAGCTCACCGAATACCTCTACGACGGCGCGGGGCGGCTGACCCAGACGGTGGCCTACGCCACGCTGGTGAGCGAAGCCACGCGGGCCAGCTTGAGCGACGCCCAGGGCCAACCCACCGCCAAGACGGTGGCAGACGTCCGTCCCGCGGTCGATGCAACGAATGACCGCGTCACGACCTTCTACTACGACGCCGCCGGCCGGCTGGCCGGCACGCTGGACGCCGACGGCTACCTGACCGAGAACAAGTACGACGGCACCTCGGCGCTGACGGCCCAGACCCGCTATGCCACCGCCGTGGCCGTCACGCGCCTGGATGCAACCCAGGGCACCACGCGCACCAGTGGTCCGTCCATGTCAGCGCCCACGGCAGACGCCGCGCGGGACCGCACGACACGCAACCTGTACGACGCCACGGGGCGCCTTGCCGCGCGGGTAGACGGCGACGGCGGCCTCACCGTCTGGAAGTACGACGCGGCGGGCAACACGCTCTCGCAGCTGCGTCGCTCCGCCCTTCTGAGCGATGCACAGCGTGCCAACCCCTCGCTGGCCGACTTGCAAGCCCTCGCGCCATTGAATGACGACGAGTTCACCCAGTGGGTCTATGACACAGCGGGCCGCCAAATCGCCCAAGTCAACGCCGAGGGTTATCTCACAGAGTACAAGTTCGATACCGCAGGCCGGCCCGCTGGAAGCATCAGTTATCTCGCCCAGGCCATCAAGCCGGTGGTCAGTGGCAGCCCGGCAAGTCTGAAGTTGTTCAAGGCCAGCGACCTCACCGATGCCTTGCGGACCTCGTTGAGCAGTCCCAAGTTGCCCCTGTCCGCCAGCAAGACGTACAACAACCGGGGTTTGCTGGAGCAGGAGACGGCAGCGGACGGCACCGTCACCTTCTACGACTACGACAGCCTTCAGCGCCTCAAATCCACCACGCTGGCCAAGGGCTCGGGCGAGGATCGCAAGCAGAACATCGGCTACGACGACTGGGGCCGCGTGCAGAGCACGCAGATCGAAGGCGATGCCACAAGCACCACTTTCACCTACGACGCTGCAGGCCGCCGAACCAGCGTGACCGATGCGCGCGGCAACAAGACCTTCTTCTACTACGACGCGCAAGGCCGTCAGGTCTACGCCATCCTGCGCGACCCGATCAAGGGTGGCGAGGTCACGGAGACGATCTACAGCAACTTCAGTGAAGTGCAGGCCACGGTCACGCACAGCCAGCGACTCTCGGTGGCCGACGCCACCGGTCTGGTAGGTGGCAAAGTTGACACAGCGGTTGTGAGCCGTGCGCCTGCAGCTGACATCTCGCTGTCAAGCGCGATTGCCGCGCTGAACAACGCCGGCCTGGACAACCGCAGTGCGGTGACCTTCAACCAGCGCGGCCTCATCCAGCAGGCCATTGATGCGCTGGGCAACAAGGCCGACTACAGCTACAACGCCTTCGGCCAGCTCAGCAAAGAGATCCGCGACATCGATCCTGTGGGCACCGCCAACGCGCGCCGCCTCACGCTGGACTATGGCTATGACCGGCGTGGCAACGCCACTCGAACCGAACGCAGCGGCCCGGGGCTGACCAGCAGCGTGATCACGGGCAGCACCTTCGACGCGCTGGGCCGGCTCTACAACATCACCGACGAATTCAACCGCGTCACTCAATACACCTATCTGCGCGACAGCGGCACCGGCCGCAAGATCACGATTGCGGGACCGGCCGGCACCACATCGACCACGTATGACGCGCTGGATCGAATGGTCACCCGTGTTGATCGCACCATCAGCACCGTCACCTACACCCATGACGCCGTCAATCGCAAGCTGACGGTAAAGACGGCTGCCGGTATCCAGGTCATCACCGAGTACAACCGCCTCGGTCAGGTCTACAAGGTCACCGACGGCGCCGGGGCGACCACCACTTACGCCTACGACGCCCACGGCAACCTGCTCACCGTGACGGATGCGCTCGGCAACGTCACGCAGAACGGCTACGACGCCAACGACAACCTCGTCCAGGTCGTTCAGGGACTGAAGGCCAACGCCGGCGGTGCCCCGATCAATGACGGGGCCGCCAGCACGACGAGCTACAGCTTTGACGCCGCCAACCGCGTGCTGATACAGACGGTGGACCCGCTGGTCAACAACGGTGTGGGGCTGAACCTGCAGACCCGCTACGAGTACGACGGCCAGGGGCGCAAGCTCAAGATCACCGACCCTCGCGGCACCGTCACAACGCAGGTCTACAACGCCAGGGGTGAACTTGCCGACGTCATCGTCGACGACGTGACCGGCGGACTCAAGCTCAAGACCAGCTACGGCTACGACGCCCAGAGCCGCGTGCTCACTGTCATCGACGGAGCCGGCACGACCTCCGCCCGCAAGGTGGCCTATGCATACGACATCCTGGGCCGACGCACGTCCGAGACCGTCGACCCCGACGGGCTGAAACTCAAGACCAGCTACGAGTACGACGCGRCCGGGCGCCTGCTGTTGAAGCGTGACTCGCAGAACAACGTCACGGCCCGCTACAGCTACGACAACGCCGATCGCCTGCGCTACGGCGTCGACGCCCTTGGTGCCGTCACGCGATATGACTACGACGGTGAAGGCCGTGTCACGGCCATCCGAACCTATGCCACAACGCTTTCGGCGGGCTGGGCCAGCAAGACCTACGACGAACTGCGTACTGCTCTGGACATATTGAGCGCCGGCCCGGCCGAACAGCTCAGCATCAATTCCTACGACGGCGATGGCCGTTTGATCTACAGCGTCGACGCCCTGGGGCAGGTCACGGAACGCAAGTACGACGGTGCCAATCGGCTCGTGTTGGAACGCAGGTACGAGCAGATCATCACCGGGGTCAGCGTGGGCATGTCGGCCTCCACGATCTACGGAAAGCTGGTCAAGGTCGATGCCAAGGATCACGTCACCCGCTACGCCTACGACAAGGTTGGCAATCAGCGGTTCGTCGTCAATGCAGAAGGCTTCGTGAGCGAGCGGCGCTACGACGCGGCAGGCCGGATCGTGGCGAGCGTGGAGCACGAGCAGCCCTGGACCTGGAGCGTCGGCACCGTGCCAAGCGAGGCTGACCTCGCGGCGATCTATTCGCCGACCAAACGCGAGTTCAACAGGGACATGGACGGGCTAGGGGGCTCCGTCGGCATATGGGAAGCCGGGCGGCTCAAGCTGGTCAGCGAGCCCTTGCCGAACGGCGGCTGGGCTCTCATGACCAGCCCAAAGCTGATGCCGGTCGGGTCTGTACTCAAACTCGACTATCAGCCGGTTCACCTCCAGCAGTTGATGCACATCATGCTCAAGGATGGGGCTGGTGGTATGAGCCGAGCGGCCCTGATTTTCAAGAGCAACGGACACGTCTATACCCAGCGCCGACAGCTACCCGCCGGAACGTTTGTGGAGGTGGACATCGGGGTCTACGTTCCGGGCAAGACGTACAGCATCGAGATGGAGTCGACTGCCACCGGCGCGCGCGTTTTTGTCTATGAAAAAGGCACGTCGCGCGCCAGTGGCTTGGCGGCAACGATTGTCGAGCCGACCATGGACTGGCAGTCCGTTCGGGCTGAGTTTGCCATCTTGCGTGCGTCCGATTTGCCGCCAGGTCAGACGGTCAGCTACATCGACAACATGGAGGAGGTGCCACCCCTCAAAGGCCGCGTCACGCAGTTCGCCTACGACGCCGCAGGCCGCCAACGCTTTGCAGTCGACGCCGAAGGCTATGTCACCGAGACGCGCTACGACGACGCCAGCGCCCGCACGACGACGCTGCGCTACGCCAGCCGCCTGAGTGGCAGCAGCAGCTACACGCCTGCTGCCTTTGCCCCCGTGCTGAACACGTTGACGGCTGCACTTCCGGGTCTGGGTGCGGCGACCAGCGTCATCCGTGAACTCGACCGCGCCGGGCGACTGAGCGTTGAGACCGACGGCAATGGCGTGCAGACCCAGTTCACCTACGACGCCGCCGGCCGGCTGGAGACCGAGGTCCTGGCCAGCAACGTGGTGGGGCAAGCCAGCACGACGCGCTACGCCTACAACGGCGCCGGCCAACGCACCTCGATCACGCGCGCCGACGGCACGGCGCTGGCCAGCACMACGCGCTACGAGTACGACGCCCAGGGCCGCCTGTGGCACGAGATCGACCCCCGCGGCRTCGCGTTGGCCGAAGGCACCGGCGCCTGGGAGCAGGCCGAGCGCGCGCGGCTGGGCTACGCCGCCGACCTCTCCACCCTGGCCGCCGATGCCAAGGCCGCGGCGCAAACCGCGCTGCGCAAGCTCTACACCACCGACTACGGCTACGACGCCGCCGGCCGCGTCACGACAGTCACCGACGCGCTGGGCGGTGTCACCGCGACGGACTACGACGCCTTCGGCCGCGCCAGCGTCATCACCGATGCGCGCGGCTTCAAGCGCTACCAGGTCTACGACAAGACCGGGCGCCTGCTGCAATCCGTCGATGCACAGCGCTACCTCACTGCCTATGGCTACGACGCCTTCGGCAACCTCACCAGCAGCCTGCGCGTGGACGCCAAAGTGCAAGGCACGCTCTCGGGCGGCCAAGCCGTCGTTCTGGCCACCGCGGCGCAGRCCAATGGGGCCTACGTGCTCACCGCCGCCACGGCCGACGCCCTCACGAGCCGCACCTACGACCGCAACGGCCGCCTGCTCCAGGAGACCGACGCCGAGAACTACGTCGAGGGTACCGATGTGCTGGACGCATACGGCCAGCGCCTGAGCGTCAAGAACAAGCTCGGCGCCACCGTCACCTACGCCTACGACCGCCTCGGGCGCCTGCTCACCGAAACCCTGCCCGTGCAGGCCAAGGACGGCACCGGCGCGCTCAAGGACGTCGTCAACGAATACCAATACGACAGCCGCGGCAACCGCATCACCAGCATCGAAGCCAAGGGCCTGGCCGAACAGCGCACCACGCAGATGGCCTACGACGCCAACGACCGCCTGGTCCGGCGCATCGGCATGGGCTACACGGCCACCGCCGCCGACGGCAGTACCAGCACCGTCACGCCGGCCGACGCGATGCGCTACGACGCCCGCGGCAACCTCATCGAGCAAGTCAGCCATGGCCAGCTCCAGGCCGACGGCCTCACGGTCAGTGGCGGCAGGCGCTCCGTGGCCTGGTACGACGCGCTCGACCAAAAGACGCTGGAGATCAGCGCCGACCGCGTCGCCTCGCGCGCCAGCTACGACGCCGCGGGCAACCAGGTCGTGCAAACCGTCTACGCCACGCGCATCGCCGACGGCGTGACCCTCGACCCGGTGGGCGGCGCGCCCGCGACCACCGCCGACACCGCCAACGACCGCACGCTGCGCACCCTGTACGACGCGCTCAGCCGCAAGACGCAGACTTCGCTGGACAGCCTCTACGCCTGGAGCAGCGGTGACGGCACGGCCGCCTTCGTCATCAGCGGCCTGACGCCGAAGAACACGGTGCTGCAAAGCTTCTTCTACGACGCGGTGGGCAACCTGACCGAGCGCAAGGACGGGCGCGACAATTCCAGCTTCGAATACTTCGACGGCAACGGCCGGCGGACCCTGTCCATCGACGCCGGCGGCGCGGCCATCGCGTGGGAGTACGGCCACGCAGGCAACGTCGCCACCAAACAAACCCGCTACGCCGCGATGCTGCCGGGCGGCTACGCCCGCCAGGCCGACAAGCTGGCCAGCGCCGGCGCTACCAACGACCCGGCGCAGCTCATCCCCGTCATCGCCGGGCAGAACGTACCTGTGGGTGAGCAAAACCGCATCACCGAGGTCAGCCTGGACCGGCTGGGCCGCGTCACCGAGCAGCGCCTCTTGAACGTGGCGCAGGACACCGTCGACGCCAGCGGCACCCGCACGCAGAACACGACGACCGCCATCACCCGCTACCAGTACAACGGCCTGGGCGCCGTCACGCAGACCCAGGCGCTGGCCACGGAGGTCGGCACGACCCTGACCTGGGAGCAGACCGACATCAGCTACGACGGCCTGAATCGCGAGACACACCGCGAGGCGCCGGGGTATGTGGACTACCTGAACGCCAACGTCCGCCCGACCACCGACACCGAGTACGACGGCCTGGGGCAGGTCAAGCGGCGCATCCAGCGCGGCAAGGACACCACCGTCGAGACGGRCGACCGCATCACGCTCAGCGGCTACGACGCCAACGGGCTGCTCGTGCAGACGACGGACGCCGCCGGCGCCATCACGACCTATGCCTACGATGCCAATGGCAACCTGAGCCGGCGCGTGAACAAGGACGTGCGCCGCTCGGACAGTACCGCCAGCGCCCCCAAGCTGCGCGACATCATCACCAGCTACGAGTTCGACGCGGCAGGGCGCATCGTCGTGGAGAAGCATTGRGAGAGTGACAAGACCGCCGCGGCCGAGACCCGCAAAACCCGCTACAACGCCTTCGGCGAGTTCAGCGCCAAGGGCATCGGCGACAGCTGGGAGGAGTTCGCCGAGTACTCCACGCTGGGCAAGGTCGTGAAGACGAATTCGGGCGACGGGGCGATCAAGTTCTATGTGTATGACGCCAACGGCAACATGACGCGTGAGATCCGCGGCAATGGCGATGCGACCTACAAGGTGGCCGGGCTGGACGTGGCCATCGACCTGCGCAACCTCACCCTGCAGCAGGCCACCTCCGGCAAGCGCAACCCGGCCGACACCGTCACCTTGCCGCTGTATTCGCGGGTCTCGATCTACAACTCCCGCAACCTCATCACCCAGACCGTCGATCCGCAGATCGATGTGCTCAAGAGCGCGGTGACGATGAGCAGCCTGTATGACCAATCCTGGGTTCCGGCATGGCAGCCCATGCAGCCGGCGAATCTGCAAGCAGGGAATGTAATTCCGCTGGGAACATTCACGACAATCAGTGGATCAGCGCCGAGAATTAATTTCCAGCTGGATGCTGGAGATTGGTTTGACTTCTACACGGGAACCAACCCATGGGCACCATTGGCGAGCAGCTATAAAAGTCAAAGCGGCGCGTTTTCAATTAACTTGGAGTCATACAAAGGCACGGGTCCTCATACATTCTTTTATACCAGGTACACGTCTATTTTCAATATAGGGGTGCCCACAGTAAGCGGTGTGGGGTGCAGCGTGAAAAGCCAAGGCGCCGGCCAATTTAGCGTCGACAATCAAGGCAACATAACCATTGTTTCTCATTCGCTCACACTTCCCACGGGGGGATATCCCGCTGGCACGGATCGTAATCGTGTGGCCGTCAATTTTCAGGACCCGGTTGGGTTCGGAAAAGATGCCGACTATCAATTCTCGTTAAGTACTGATGGTTCCAGCTACACCGATCTCGGTCGGTATACGTGTTTGCAGTTTGGTAACAGCCCGAATTGGCCAGCTGCGGTAGACCTCTCTTCATACAGGCCAGCCAGCGGATCCGTCGTGCTTTTCTTGAAGTATCAATACTTCAGATGGCCCAACACGGCAGGGACCCTGCGCCTGCGCCTTTATGCTGACGGCACCTTATCGCAAGAAACGAATTACGCGGATCCCAATGCGATGCCGCTTGTATTTAATGTCAAGGGCAGAAACATTCCGCAGGCGCAGCTGTGGATCAACGGGCAATGGCGCGTCGCTACGGGCACATATCAACCGCCTCAAAATGGACAGGACGGCTTTACCTCGTTCTCTATAGATGGCCGTGGTCTGGTTTCTCCTGGAAATACTTACGCCTATCGGCTGTATCCAAAAACAAGCGCGGGCTATACCTACCTGAATGAAACCAACGAGGAGCTGCTGCAAGACGGCCAGATCGCCATTGATGGGTCTGGTGGGACCCGAATCCAACAACTAGTTGCGGTACTCGCCAACCAACCCAGCGTCACCATCAAGCGCTTCCAATCCTTCAACGCCTTCGGTGA
Organism: Roseateles sp. P5_E11; assembly: GCF_054049355.1. Classification (NCBI taxonomy): domain Bacteria; kingdom Pseudomonadati; phylum Pseudomonadota; class Betaproteobacteria; order Burkholderiales; family Sphaerotilaceae; genus Roseateles; species Roseateles sp. P5_E11. The sequence goes on from NZ_JBFUMO010000105.1 coordinate 11,016, forward strand.
CGTGGTGGAAGAGCGTGACGAACGCGTGGCCGAGCGCATGCTGGCCGCCATCAACGACGACCGCAAGAGCAAGGGCCAAGCAGCCCTCACGGCCGGTCAACTCACGGCCGACCAACTTGCCGGCGCCAAGACCACGCTGCAATACAACACCCAGGGTCAGCTCATCGTCAAGCTCGACCCCGAGACCTTCGTCACCGCTGAGAATGGCTACCGCTACCGGGCCCGCCCCGAGACCCGGTTCGGCTACGACCTGCTGGGCCGGCACACCACCATGCTGGATGCCAACGGCAACTTGAGCCGCGTGCAATACCTGGCCGGCAGCCGCGGCGACGATGCCCTGGTCATCAGCGAATTCGATGCTGCCGGCGGCAATGCCGATACCTACAACGCCACCGGCGGCGGCATCCGCACGAGCCAGTACGACATCTTCGGCGACGCCCGCAAGACCACCGATGCCGAGGGCGCCGTCACCGAACGCAGCTACGACAAGCGCGGCCTGCTCACCACTGTTACTCGCAAGGGCGTGCAGCGCCTGGCCAACGCCACGACCGGCACGCTCGCCGACGGCCGCGACCTCAGCGACAGCTACGCCTACGACGAACTCGGCCAGCGCCTGACCGCCACCAACGCGCTCAGCATCACCACCCGCACCGACTACGACGCCCTGCAGCGCGTCGTGCAGACCGTCTCCGGCAACGGCTTCGTCACTGGCTATACCTACGAGCTGCGCCAGGCCGGCGCCAGCGGCATCGCCAGCCTGGCCGGCGCCGGCGGCGCGGCCACCACCACCGGTGGCTATGTGCGCACCACGCTGCAGGCCGACGGGCGCAGCCTCATCGACAAGGTCGACTACTTCGGCCACACCACCTGGCACCAGGACCTCAGCGGCGCGCAGTTCACCTACACCTTCAACAGCGCCGCCCAGCTCGTCAAGCAGACCAGCACCGTGCACACGGGCCAGAGCACCAGCCAGAACGTCGACTACACCTACTACGCCAACGGCTACATCCGCTCCTTCACCGACAACACGCAAGGCATCACCAGCGAGTACGCCTACGACAACGCCGGCAACCGGGTGGCTGAGGGCACCTTCAGCCTCGTCAACGGCACCAAGACGACCGCCTACCAGAACGCCACCATCACCTACGACGAGCTCAACCGCATCTCGCGGGTGCGCGACGTCAACTTCTTCGACGTGGCCTACGAGTTCGACGCCGTCGGCAACCGCCGGCGCATCACCGCCACCTACTGGGACGGCCTGGCGGGGCTGCTGGGCGGGGGCACGCAGGACTACTGGTACGCCTACGACAAGCTCAACCGCTTCGTCGTCAGCAAGGGCCGGTTGGAGACCAGCGCCGGGGTGGCCACCACGACGCGTGGCACCGGTCTGGCCGACACCGGTGTTGTCATCAAGCGCGGCACCGAGGGCACCCAGCTGGGTTATGACAAGGTCAGCCAGCGCCGCCTCGCGACCTACACCTACCAATCAGGCAACGTTGCGCAGACCATCGACGAGACATACGGCTACAGCCAGGACGGCTACCTGCAAACCACCAAGCAGGGCACGACGCTCGTGGCCACCCGCAAGCTCGACGACATCGGCCGCACGGTGCTGTTGACCGACCTGCAAAACAAGCAGTCCACTGCCAGCACCTACGACAAGGACAACCGGCTGCTCGCGCAAAGCTTCATCGGCAAGATCGACAACCTTGGTGATACCAGCGGCAACTTCACGCTGACGTACAAGTACTACACGAGCACTGCCGACACGACTACCAGCGACACCGGCACCGGAGCGCTCGCTTCGAGCGTTCAGCAACCCACCAGTGGCTTCAGCACCACCACGACCTACCAGTACAAGTATTGGGACTCCGAGCAGCAGTCCAAGATCACAAAGGCCGCAGCGGGTCAGGAAAACTACACGACCCTAGGCTACGACATCAACGGCCATATCAGCAGCACCTTCGACGATGGCAGTGGAGTCAGTCGCAGCTATGTCACCAACGCCAACGGCCAGGTGCTTCGCCGCTCGGGTACCAACGGCACACACTACTTCTACTACGCCGACGGCCATCGCGTCGGGGACGTGGGCAACACGCCTGACGACAAGTCGCGAGTGAGCTATGCGGAGGAGCTGGCGCGCCGCGGGTCGGCCGAAACCGCGGACCAGCGCCGCGAGCGCTATAAGAATCCCAGTCCCGTGACCAGCGCGGATTTCGACCAGAATTACGAGCCCATCAACGACAACTTCCCCGGCAACGCCGCCAGCAGCTACACCGTGAGGCGTAACGGCGAGACGCTGCGCGATATCGCTCAGGCGATGTGGGGCGACTCCAGCCTCTGGTATCTGATCGCCGAGAGCAACGGCATGCTGACCGACGGTGCGCTAGTGGCAGGCCGAGTGATCGTCATTCCCAACAAGGTCACCAACATCCACAACAACGCTTCGACCTGGCGACCGTACAACCCGGGGGAGGCGATTGGGGCCGTCGACCCGACACTTTTCAGTCAGAGCGCCCATAAGAAGCTGATTGAGAGCATGGACTGGCGAGAGGCACATCCCGTGGAGCCCCTCGTGCACCCGCACGGCCGTTGGATCAGCGGTAATAGGAGCTTTGTTCAGTCCTACGACAGTGGCGAGAGCAGCGGTCAGAACGCCAACAGGCGAAACGCGGACAGCGCGGCGAGCGTCGGCTATTACGACTTCAACCGGTTGGCGAGTGCGGCTACGCCGCTCTCGGCCGATGCGGTCACCCAGGCGTTGTTCAGTGCCAGCTACAGCGGCACAGGCAACTGGACTTCCGGCGCGGAGGTCGGTGGAACGAGTGACTGGGCGACGAGCCAGATGCTGACCAGTAGCTACAGCTTCTCGACGTCGCTGGCAGGGCAGCTCGGTAGCTGGGGTGTTGGGATTAAGTTGAGCGATGTCGGCGTCGAGGAGGTGGACTGGCGCGGCGTGTCGCAAGCGTCCTTTTCGTCGGACGTCTTTGAT
>NZ_JBFUMO010000106.1:0-13948 GCF_054049355.1 Roseateles sp. P5_E11
GTCCGCGCCAGGCAGCCAGGCGTAGGAATCGCCCTTGGCGTCGCGCACGTCGGCATGAAAGGCGATGTTGGCGACGGCACCGGTGGTGGCATCGAAGCGCGCAATCAGCCCCTGCGGATGCTCGCGCGAGAACAGCACATTGGCGCAGACCGGCGCCTTGCCGTCGCGCGGAAAAACCGCCACCGCGAGGTCGATGCTGGGCGGGGCATCCAGCGGCTCGCCGCCACGCAGGCTGTCGGCCGTCTGCTCGAAATGCTGGGCCTGGACGGCTTGCAGCAGCGCTGCAGCCAGGTCGTCTTTCCTCACAAGCTCAATCCCTCCAGGGGCAGCGGGCTCGCGCGGCCCGACACCAGTTCGGCCACGATGTTGGCCGTTGCGAAAGAGAACGTGAACCCCAGGGCACCATGCCCGACATTCAGCCACAGCCCGGGCACGCCGCTGGCGCCGAGGATGGGCGCGCCGCTGGGCGTGGCCGGGCGCAGGCCGGCCCAGGGCGTGGCGCGGTCATAGTCGGCCGCGTGCGGGAAGGTGGCACGCACCGAACGCTGCAGCGAGGCCAGCCGCCGGCCATCCAGACTCAGGTCGTCGCCGACCAGGTCGACCATGGCCGCGATGCGCAGCTCCTGGCCGATGCGGGCGTAGAGGATCTTCTTCTCGAAGTCGGTCACGCTGACCTCGGGCGGCCGGTGACCAGGCTGGATGGGCGCCGTCAGGCTGTAGCCCTTCAACGGGTAGATCGGCAGCTCGACGCCCACCGTGGCCGCCAGCGCCCGGCTGTGCAGGCCGGCGGCGAGGACGACCGCATCCGCGCCAATGCCGCCGAGTTCGGTCTGCACGCCCAGCACGCCGCCCTGGGCATCGCGCTGCAGGCTCTTGACGCGGCCGCCGAGCCGGCCGCGAAAGCGCTCGTGCTGGCCCAGCCTTTCGTACAGCGCCGTGCAGAAGGCATGGCAGTCGGCCACCGCCTCGCCGGGCGTGAAGATGCCGCCGGCCAGCGTGGCCTCGGTGTCAGCCAGGGCGGGTTCCAGCGCGACGCACTCGTCATGCGACAGGGCCTGTTCGGCACCACTGCCCTTCACACGGGCGGCGACACGCGCGAACTCCGTCGGCTTGCGGTAGACGACCAGCTTGCCCGGCGTGCGCAGCGCGATGCTGTCGCCCAGCTGCGCCTGGGCCTGCAGCCGCGCGAACGAGGCCTGGCTGTAGGCGCCCAGGGCCAGCAGCCTCTCGGTCGTGCGCCGGTTCACGGGCCCGCGGCAATTGCGCAAAAAGGCGATCAACCAGGCCCATTGCGCCCAGTTCGCCTCGGGTTTGAAGCGCAGCGGGCCGTCGGGGTCGAGCAACCAGCGCAGCGCCTTCAGCGGCACGCCGGCGTCGGCCAGCGGCGACACATAGCGATAGCTGAGCTGGCCGCCATTGGCACGGCTGGCGCCCTGGGCGACCTCACCGTCGCGCTCGATCAGCGTGACGCCGTGGCCACGCTCCAGCAGCGCCCAGGCGGTGGTCAGGCCCACCACACCGCCGCCGATCACCACGCAATGCTTCATCCTGCCCTGAACTTCTTGAACCTGGCGGCAGGGTAAAGACGGCGTGCGGCCGCTGCCAATGAAACCGGCGGCCACGGCCATAACCGTGCGACATGGGAGCGGGCGCACTCAGAGGCCGGGCGTCGGCCTGGCGCGGCGGTTGAAATGATCGTCAAGCACATCCAGATAGGCGCGCTGTGTGTCGGGCGGCAATGAGATGCGCAAGGTGTCGCGCAGCATCGCGGCGCCCTCTGGCGTGCCCAGAGCCGCGTCGATGAGGCGGATGGCCGCGTGGCCCCAGGCGGTGCGCGGGCAGGCGATGCCGCTGACGATGGCCTCGCTCGCACCCTTGATGGGCAGCGCCGCCAGCGCCGGTTCGCCCGATTGTTCGTCCGCGGGCTGGCTGGCCTGGGCGATCAGGACGTTCGGGTAGTCGAGGGTGTAGTCCGCCCGGCGCTGCATGAGCATGGGCAACAGGCTGCTGCCGTAGTCGCCGCCGAACAGGTGCTGCACCTGCGGGCCGGCGGGCTGGGCCTTGATCAGCGCATCCAGGGCCGGCCCGTAGCTGCGTCCCTGGGCCAGCACGCCGCGCAGCGAGGCGTCGGCCAGCAGGGCCTTGAGGTCCACGGCGCCGTTTGCGTCCAGCGGCAGCGCGGCGCGACGGTCCCGGCGCACGATGAGCTGGGGCGGCGGCACCAGCCAGGTGTCGGTGAAATAGGCCAGGCGCTCGCGCTCCGGTGTGCGCGCGGCGCCGGCATGGCAGGCCCGCCGACGCTCGCGGATGAGCACCCAGCTGCGCTCGGCATTGGCCACCGTGGGCTGCAAGGCCACACCGGGCAGCCGCGCCTGCAGCCAGCGCGTCAGCTCGTCTGCGGGGTGGCGCATGACGTCGCCATCCGGCACCACCATGGTGTTGCTGACCAGCCAGAGGATGGAGTCGACCGCCGGCGGTGCGTCGGCGGCCTTGCCGGTGCTGCTGGCTACCGCAATAGCAAGGGCAAGGCCGGCCTCCCGGACTCGCATGCGCGGGTCCTCAACCAGCCAGCACGGCCGCCATCGCCTCGGCGGTGGCTTCGACGTTGCGGGTGTTCAGGCCGGCCACACACATACGGCCGGAGCGCAGGATGTAGACGCCGAACTCGGTCTTGAGCCGCTCGGCCTGCTCGGCGGTGAGGCCGGTGTAGCTGAACATGCCGCGCTGGGTCAGGAAGTAGCTGAAATCGCGGCCCGGCAGCTTGGCGGCGAGCACATCGTGCAGCTGGCGGCGCATGGACTGGATGCGCTCGCGCATGTCGGCCACTTCGGCCTCCCACATCTCGCGCAACACCGGCGTGGTCAGCACCTTGGCCACGACCTGGCCGCCGTGCATGGGCGGGTTGGAGTAGTTGCGGCGGATCATGAATTTCATCTGGCCGAGCACGCGCGCAGCCTGGTCAGCGTCGGGGCAGACGACGCTCAGGCCTCCGCAGCGTTCACCGTACAGGCTCATGCTCTTGGAGAAGCTGTTGGCGATCAGGAAACTCAGGCCCTCGTCGGCCAGCAGGCGCGGCGCGAAGGCGTCTTCGTCGATGCCGTCGCCATAGCCCTGGTAGGCCAGGTCCAGGAAGGGCAGCAGGCCGCGCTCGCGGATGACGGGCACCAGCGCGCGCCATTGGTCCTGCGTCAGGTCGACGCCGGTCGGGTTGTGGCAGCAGGCGTGCATGACGACGATGCTGCGCGTGGGCAGGGCCTTGAAGAAGGCCAGCATCGCGTCAAAGCGCAGGCCGCCGGTGGCCGGGTCGTAGTRGGGATAGGTCTCGCAGGTGTGGCCCGAACCCTCGAAGACCGCACGATGGTTGTCCCAGGTCGGGTCGGAAAGATAAATCTTGCTGTCCGGGAAATAGCGCTTCAGCAGATCGGCGCCGACCTTCAGGCCGCCACTGGAGCCGACACCCTGGATGGTGGCGATGCGGCCGGCCTTGATGGCCGGGTGATCCACGCCGAACAGCAGGGCCTRCACGGCGCTGCGAAAGTTGGCCGCGCCTTCCATCGGCAGATAGGGCCGCGGGCCGGCCACCTCGACAACGGCCAGTTCGGCCGCGCGCACCGAGGGCAGCATGGGGATGCGGCCGTCGTTGTCGAAATAGATGCCGATGGACAGGTTGATCTTGCCGGCGCGGGGGTCCTTCTGGAAGGCCTCGTTGAGGCTCAGGATGGGATCGCCGGCATAGGCATCGACGTGCTCGAACATGGGGTGGGTCTCCGATGGGAAGTGCCGATTATCCAGAGCCTCGTCATCAAGGCTGTGGACTGCGGTTGAACCCACCGGTGCTAGCCTGCGGCGGCTCAGGGAGAGCCCTATGCCGGTGCGTCATGTCTTCGTGTTGATGTTGGAGAACCGCTCCTTCGATCACTTCTTCGGGCTCAGCGGCCGCGTGCCCCGGCCCGCCGACCCTCGCTTCGGCCCCGGCGCCACCGACCGCGCCAGCGCTGATCCGCCGCACGAGTTCGATGCCGTTCGCCAGCAGATCAACGGCGGCGCGATGGACGGCTTCCAGGGCGTCGGCTGGCAGGGCTTCGAGCCTGCACAGGTGCCCGTGATCCAGCAGCTCGCCGACGAGTTCCTGCTGTTCGACAACTGGTTCTCTTCCCTGCCGGGCCCGACCTGGCCCAACCGCTTCTTCGTGCATGCCGCGTCCAGCGGCGGCCTGGCCACCAGCCCGACGAACCTGCAGATCGCCGGCTCGGTGATCGCGAGCAATTCGGTCTTCCGCTTCGAGCACGGCACCCTCTTCGACCGCCTCAACCAGCGTAGCCAGCCCTGGCGCATCTATCACGGCGACGTCGTTCCCCAGGTGCTGGCCCTGCCCGGCATGGCCAGCACCTTCATCAAGCCCAACGAACGCTTTCATCCGTTCAGCAATGGCGATGAAGAGCACCCCGTGCACAGCGATTTCGCGACCGACGTCGCCCACGCCAACTACGCCCCCGTCTACACCTTCATCGAGCCCACCTATGACCCCAGCGGCAGCTTCGGCAGCGGCAACTCCCAGCACCCGCTGGGCCGGGTCAGCGCCGGCGAGGCGCTGATCAAGTCCACCTACGAGAGCCTGCGCAATTCGCCACTGTGGCCCGACAGCCTGCTGCTCATCACCTGGGACGAGCATGGCGGCTTCTACGACCGGGAGCCGCCGCCGGGCGCCACCCCGCCGGGCGACGCGCCGCTGAACCGGCCGACGCCCGACGTGGGCTTCGCCTTTGACCGCCTGGGCGTGCGCGTGCCCGCCCTGCTCGTCTCGCCGTGGGTGGCGCGCGGCAGCCTGGGCAGCCAGGTTTTCCCCGGCCAGTCTTTCGACCACAGCTCGGTGGTCAGATCGGTGTTCGACACCTTCGGCCTCGGCCCGGCGCTGACAGCCCGTGACGCGGCAGCGCCCAGCTGGACCTCCGGCCTGCTGGCCGCGGCCCGCCAGGGCGCCGCCGCCGGCCCGCTGACGCTGGCGGACCCGGTGCGCGATGCCGCGCCGGCCGCCGCGCCGCCTCACCGCGACGAGGTGGACGGCTTCCTCGCCGGCCGCGCGCTGATCGCGCACGAGCTCGACCGTGCGATGACGGCCGCATCGGGCGACCGCCCCGTCGGCAATCTGAAGCCGCTGACGCCGGCCCAGTTCCGCGCCAAGCGCAAGGCGGCGCTGAACGATCCCGAATTCTCGTCGCACGTCGCCCAGTACGTGCAGGAGGTGGGTGCACGCGCTCAGGCGCACCGTGACCGCGTGAAGCGCCGGGCCCGACGCACGGCGGCGGCGCCGGTCTAGCGCCAGGCCACCCAGCGCCCGTGCGGGTGGCTCCAGCCCAGCGCTCGCTCAGCGACCCGGCCGGCTTCGAGGTGGCGCAGCGTCCACAAGGTCATCGACGAGGCGGCCTCGTCGGCAGGCAGGACCGGTTCGGGAGGCACCGCCTCCTGCGCACTCAACGCTGGCAGGTCGCCGCAGATCCAGGCCAGGCCGTGGCTCAGCGCCAGCCGGTCGGCCGTCGCGCGCAGCCGGTCGAGGTCAGCGTCATTCAGGTAGTACAGCACCCAGCTCGTCAGCAGCACCGGTTGAACGCCCGCGGGCAGACCGGTCAGCCACGGCTCGATCGCGGCGATGCAGTCGTCGGCCTGGCGCACCGTGTGCGGCAGAGACTGCATCTGATGCGCGGCGCGGGCCAGGCGTTCGCGGCGGGTGGCGTCGTGCGGCCACAAACAGGCCTGCAACCAGCGCAGGCGCTCCGGGTCGCCCGGATCGACGGGGGCGGGATCGAGGCCGTAGCGCAGCGTCAGTCGCCAGTCGGCGGCCGCGGGCGGCGGCGCAGTGCCCAGCCAGCGCGATTCGATCTCGGCGCGCCGACCATCGCGGGCCGGACCGCGCTCATGCCAGCGACCATCGTCAGTGCGATAGCGCAGCGCGTATTGGTCGACACCGAGGTTGAGGCCGGCACTGCAACCCAGGTCCAACAGCGCGAGGTGGCGGGCGCCGGTGGCACGCGCCGCATCGCCTAAAGCCGGCCAGAGGGCCGCGCCGCGGGCGATCTCGTTGGTCTGCGTCGCGCCATGACGCAGGTGATGCAGCAGCGCCGGCCATTCGCGCTCGAGGCAGGCCGACAGCGCGGTGGCCAAGGCCGCGTCCGGCTCACGGCTGCCACCGGCGCTGGGATAGTAGGCGGCCAGTTCGGGCGCCGCACCGGCCAGCACGCGTTCATGCAAGGCCGCCAGCAGCAGATTGGCCTTGCGCTGCTCGGGGGGCGCCTCGGCCAGCAGGGCCAGCGCCCGGTCGTCGTGGGCGGCCACGCCGCACAGCGCAACGTAGAGCGGTTCCTGGCTGCATTCCTCGCGCCCGAAACGGGCCAGCAGCATCGACAGGTCAGGTCTTTCCATGCACCCAGCATAGGCAGGCCGGGCGTCGCCTTGTGTCGGCCAGCCGACAATGCAGCATGTCCCACGACCCCGCCTTGCAGCGCGTCTTCGCGGCCCATTTCCCGGGGATCGCGTTGCCAATCGACATCGCGGCCGGCATCGCACGGCGACGCCTGGCCGATGGGCGCAGCCTCTTCGTGCAGGGCCAGAAAACGGCGGCCTTCTACGCGGTCGCGGCCGGCGAGATCGAGACCCGTTTCACGGCCGCGGACGGCACGGTGTCGGTCATCGAGAACGTCGGCCCGCCGCGACTCTTCGGCCTCGCCGCCTTCGCCGCCGGCCAGCCTTCGGAATACGAGGCGATCGCGCGCGGCGCCACCGAGGTGCTGGTCTTCGGCCGCGAGGCCTATACGCGCCTGATGGACGAGGTGCCGGGCTTCGCGCGCGCCCTGCTGGCCGAGTTCGCCCGCCGCTATGACGGCACGCTGCGCCTGCTGCAGGCGGCGCGTCACCAGGGTGCAGCCGAACGCTTCGCATTGGCGCTGGCGCAGCTGGCCCGCGAGCGTGGCCGTGCGGCTGACGAGGGTTGGGTCGAAGTGCAGGCCACGCAGGCCGAGCTGGCGCGCCTGGCCCATCTGTCGCGGCAGACGGCCAACGAGCTGCTGGGCGAGGCGGAGGCCGCCGGCCAGGTCAGGCGGGGCCGAGGCCGCTGGCTGTGGCGGGCTCGGTAACGGCCGGAACGGGCGTGCAGGACGGCACGCTCGCTCGCCGCGTTACATGTCGGCGCGCCGGGCTTCGGCCGTAATGTGGCAACCACCGGCCCGGGCTTCCCGACCCGCCGGCGTTTTTCCGGAGCTACTGCCTTGTCCGACATCCAATCCATCGTCATCGTGGGCGGCGGCAGCGCCGGCTGGCTGGCGGCCTGCTTCCTGCAGCGCGCCCTCGGCGCGGTGCGCCAGACACCCCTGCCCATCACGCTGATCGAGTCACCGCGCATTGCCGGCATCGGCGTGGGCGAGGCCACGCTGCCGACGCTGCGCGGCATGATGCAGGCGCTGGGCCTGCCCGAGGCCGCCCTGTTCGGTGCGGCCGATGCGACGCTGAACAATGGCGTGCGCTTTCACGGCTGGCGCAGCGGCGGCAGCGCGGCCGACGACAGTTACGACCACCCCTTCGACGCGCCTCCACCCTTCGGCGGCTTCGCGACGACGGCCCACTGGCTGAACCTGATGCAGCGCGGCCTGACCCAGCAGCCCATGGCCCAGGCCTGCACGGTGCAGACGACGCTGTTCGACGGCCACCAGTCACCGAAGCTGATGGACTCGCCCGACTACCAGGCGCCGGTCAGCTATGGCTACCACCTGGACGCCGCCAAGCTGGCCATGCTGCTGCAGCAGACCGCGCTGCGGCGCGGCGTGCGCCATGTGCAGGGCGAGGTGGCTCAGGTGCAGCGCGGCGCAGCCGGCATCGAGGCGGTCGAACTGGCCGACGGCCGGCGCTTTGCCGCCAGCTTCTTCGTCGACTGCAGCGGGACAGATTCACTGCTGCTGCAGCGGGCCCTGGGCGTGCCCTGGGTGTCCTATGCCGACTGGCTGCCCTGCGACCGCAGCATCGCCGTGCCGGTGGCCTATGCGCGGGACGACACCGCGCTGCGCAGCCACACCGCCATCACGGCCCAGGACGCCGGCTGGAGCTGGGAGATCGACCTGCAAAGCCGCCGCGGCACGGGCTATGTCTATGCGTCGCGCTTTTGCAGCGACGACGAGGCCCTGCAGCGGCTGCAACAGCTCAATGCCGGGCACCGCGCGCTGGCCGCGCCTCATTTCACGACGCTGCGGGCCGGCCATGCCGCGCGGATCTGGGAGCAGAACTGCCTGGCCCTGGGTGCGGCGGGCGGCTTCGTCGAGCCGCTGGAGTCCACCAGCCTCTACCTGGTCGAATGGGCGCTGCAGATGTTCGTCGACCATGTCGCGCCCTCGGGCAACAGCGCGGTTTGCCGCGACCGGCTGAACCGCCTGGCGGGCGACTTCCACGAGGAGCTGCGCGACTTCATCGTCGCCCACTACACACTCTCGCAACGGCGTGACACGCCGTTCTGGCGTACCTGCACCGACGCAGCGGCCCTGCCGCCGCGCCTCGTCGAGTTGCTGGCCCTGTGGGATGCCAAGGTGCCGACGGCCACTGATCTGGACAGCCGCCTGTCGCCCTTCGGCCCGTCCAACTGGTCCTATGTGCTGGCCGGCCTGCATCGCCTGCCCAGCCAGGGCATCGGCCTGGCCGCCCACATCTCCGCAGAGGTCAGCCAGCAGGCCCTGGCCCATGTGCGTGACGTCCGCCGCGCGGCATCGGAGCAGTCACCGACGATGCGGGACTATCTGCGCAGCCAGCAGGGGATGGCCCCGCAGGTAACAGCTCACTGAAGCGAGTCAGGTCGCGGCGAGTGCCGCTTCAATGTCGCCCCGCATCTTTTCAGGCGGGTCATTTGGCGCATAGCGCTTGATGACCTGGCCGTCGCGGCCGATCAGGAACTTGGTGAAGTTCCACTTGATGGCCTCGGTGCCCAGGAAGCCCGGCTTCTCGCTCTTCAGGAACTTCCACAGCGGGTGGGCCTCGCCGCCATTGACCTTGGTCTTGGTCATCATCGGGAAGCTGACGCCGTAGTTCAGCTCGCAAAAAGACGCGATCTGGTCGTTGCTGCCTGGGTCCTGGCCGCCGAACTCGTTGCTCGGGAAGCCAATGACGACCAGCCCCCTGGGGCCGTAATCCTCCCAAAGCTGCTCCAGGCCCTTGAACTGCGGCGTGAAACCGCATTCGCTGGCCGTGTTGACGATGAGCAGGACCTTGCCGCGCTGCGAGGCCAGGTCGGCCGGCTCGCCGCGGATGGAAACGGCCTGGAAGTCGAAGACGCTCTCGCTCATGGGCTTCCTCCCTAGAAAGGCCGTCCATACTAACCCCAGGCAGGCCCGAGGGTTTGTAGCATGGCGCCGCCCGCGCGGCTGGCCGTCCAATCGCGCGAACTTGGCGCCCCGTCCTCCGGGACAGGCTCACGTCAGCAACTTCGGAAACCACCCCATTCATGGATCACCTGGCTTGCTACACCCCGGCCGACCTGGCCGGACGCACCCCGCCCGACTTCAGCACCTTCCGCTGGAAGCTGCTGGCCCAGGGAGACTCGTGGTTTTCGAATGCGCGCGCCAAGCTCAACGCCCACGCCAACCTGCTGCAGGAGCTGGTCTTCAAGTCCAACACGGCCGCGGTCAATTGCGCCGGCACCGGCAATGCGCTGTCGCACATGGTGGACCTCGAGTCCAGCCCCGACTTCGTGCGCCTCTTGACCGGCCCCGACGCGCCGACCTGGGACGGCATCCTGCTGTCCGTCGGTGGCAATGACCTGATCGCCGCGGCACGCACGCCGGCCCAGAACTGGAATGGCGAGCCCATCCCCCTGGAGCTGCGCCTGCTGCGCCACCAGACCGAATGGGGGCCGCCCTCGGCCGGCGTCGCGCGCTATTTCTCCGAGCCCGGCTGGGCGACCTATGCCGACTACCTGCGGGCCAACGTCAAGCATCTGCTGTCCTTGCGCGACCAGGGCCCGTCCATGGGCAAGCCCGTCTTCATGCATTGCTACGCCGTGCCCATGCCGCGCCCGGCGGCCGCCGAGGGCGGCGATGACCTGGGCGCGGGCGGCCCCTGGCTTTACCCGGCGCTGAAGGCCTATGGCGTGCCCGCCGCCGATTGGGCTGCCGTCAGCCGGCTGATGGTCTTCCATCTGGCCCAGCTACTGAAGAGCATGGCCGCAGACAAGGAAGCCTTCCGCGGCCTCTTCATCTTTGATTCGACCGCCGTGCCGCTGGCACTGGCCGCGCCGGGCTCCACCGGCATCAGCGGCGACTGGCACAACGAGATCCACCTCAACCACAGCGGCTGCTTCAAGATCGCACGCGCCTGGAGCGAGCACATCGAGATGGTGCTGGAAGGCAAGCACCTGATCCCGGTGCCCACCGGCCGCAAGGGCCGCGGCAGCAGCGCCAGCAGCTGAACGTCCCGTCTTTCTGGCAGGTCTGCCAGGTCTGCCGGGGCCGGATTACCGGTCCTGCGGCAGGTGATCCGTGCGGGCCAAGTCGAGCAGATGCTCGACCTCTTCCTTGTGCACGACCAGGTTGCGCTGGTGCCAGCGCCGGATCCACCACATGGCACCGGCCACGACGACGCCGAAGATCGTGATCGCGCCGAAGGCCGACAGGCCGAAGCGGGTCATCGCCGTGTAGAAGGCGCCCAGGCCCAGGATGCAGGCCTGCTCGTTGAAGTTCTGCACCGCGATGCTGCGCCCGGCCCCCATCAGGTTGTGGCCACGGTGCTGCAGCAGCGCGTTCATCGGCACGACGAGGTAGCCGCCGATGCCGCCCAGCAGGATCAGGAAGGGGGCAGCCACCCACACGTTGTGGATGAGGTTCATGAAGATGACCAGCAGCCCCATCGCAATGCCCAGCGGAATGACGGAGGTGGCGCGGTCCAGCCGGCAATACAGCGATGCGACGACGGCGCCGACCGCCGTGCCAATGGCGACGACGCCCACCAGCGAGGACGCCTGTGTCGTGCCATAGCCCAGGGCCGCGGCGGCCCAGGCCAGCACGATGTAGCGCAGATTGCCGCTGACACCCCAGAACAGCGTCGTGGTCGCCAGCGAGATCTGCCCGAGCTTGTCCTGCCAGAGCCTGCTGTTGCAGGACGAGAAGTCGCGCACCAGGCCCAGGAAGCTGTGCGCATAGGGCTGCAGCGGCGCCGAGGTGCGCGGGATGCGCAGATTGAACAGGGCCGCCAGCACATACAGGCCGACGAGGCTGGCGATCGCCGCCTCGGGTGCGGAGTCGATGCCGGTCTCCATCATCGGCATGTCGATCAGCAGCAGCAGGTGCGAGACGCGGTCACCGATCAACTGACCACCGAGCAGCACGCCCAGGATGATGGACGTGATGGTCAGGCCCTCGATCCAGCCATTGGCCTTGACGAGCTGGGACGGTGGCAGCAGTTCGGTCAGGATGCCGTACTTGGCCGGCGAATAGGCGGCCGCGCCCAGGCCGACGATGGCATACGCCGCCAGTGGGTGGGCGCCGAACAGCATCATCAGGCAGCCCACCACCTTGATGCTGTTCGAGAAGAACATCACCTTGCCCTTGGGCACGGCGTCGGCAAAGGCTCCGACGAAGGGCGCCAGCACGACGTAGAACAGGGCGAACATCGGCACCAGCGCGGCGCGCTGCCACTCGGCGGCGCCGGAGGAACGCAACAGCTCGACGGCCGCGACGAACAGTGCGTTATCAGCCAGCGAGCTGAAGAACTGCGCCGACATGATGGTGTAAAAGCCGCGTTTCATCGGTCGGAGCGCAATCCTGAACTGTCTTCTGCTTGTAGGCCGGTAAAACGGGAGCGGCGCGGGTTTATAGCACGCCCCTAGTTCGGCAGCGGCGCCCCAAACCCGGGCGCAAAATCCGGCCATGCCTCGCCCGATTGAAGCCCTGATTCATACCGAAGCGCTCGCTCACAACCTGGGTCGCGCGCGCGCTCAAGCCCCCAACGCCCGAGTCTGGGCCGTCGTCAAGGCCAATGCCTATGGTCACGGCATCGAACGCGCCTTTGAGGGCCTGCGCGCCGCCGACGGTTTCGCGCTGCTGGACCTGGCCGAGGCCGAACGGTTGCGCGCCCTGGACTGGCGGGGCCCCATCCTGCTGCTGGAAGGCGTGTTCGAGCCTCGCGACCTGGAGCTGTGCTCGCGCCTCAAGCTCTGGCACACCGTGCACTGCGAGCAGCAGATCGACTGGCTGGCCATGCACAAGACGCACGAGCCGCACCGCGTCTTCCTCAAATTGAACTCGGGCATGAACCGGCTGGGCTTCACGCCGRCCGCCTTTCGCGCCGCCTATGCGCGCCTGGACGCCCTGCCCCAGGTCGACGAGATCGGCTTGATGACGCATTTTTCGGACGCCGACAGCTTGCGGCAAGGTGTCGACGGCATCACCCACCAGCTCGCCGCCTTCGAAGCCGTGACCGAGGGGTTGGCCGGCGAGCGCAGCATCGCCAACAGCGCGGCAACACTGCGCCACCCAGCTCGCACAGCCCAGGACTGGGTGCGCGCCGGCATCATGAGCTATGGCGGCGTGCCCGACTTCCCCGAACACGATGCCGCCCACTGGGACCTGCGGCCGGCGATGACGCTGCGCTCAAAGATCATCGGCGTGCAGCAGCTGCAGCCCGGCGACACCATCGGCTACGGCAGCGCCTTCACGGCCGAGCAGGTCACGCGCGCAGGCATCGTCGCCTGCGGCTATGCAGACGGCTATCCGCGCCACGCGCCCACCGGCACGCCGGTGCTGGTGGATGGCAAGCGCACGCGCACGCTGGGCCGGGTGTCGATGGACATGCTGGCGGTGGACCTGTCCGAGCTGCCTGCCAGCGGCTTTGGCAGCGAGGTGACGCTGTGGGGCGAAGGCCCGCATGGCTCGCGCCTGCCCATCGACGAAGTGGCGCAATCGGCCGGCACCATCGGCTACGAGTTGATGTGCGCCGTCGCGCCGCGCGTGCCTGTTCGCAGTGTTGGCAATGCCTGATCTCCACTGGACCCCGCGGCCGGACGAACTCGAGTTCGACGCCATCCGCGCCAGCGGCCCCGGCGGCCAGAACGTCAACAAGGTTTCGAACGCGGTCCATCTGCGCTTTGACATCCACACCTCCAGCCTGCCCGAGGCCGTCAAGGCGCGGCTGCTGAACTGGGCCGACCAGCGCATCACCTCGGAGGGCGTCGTCGTCATCAAGGCCCAGGACTCACGCAGCCTGGAGCGCAACCGGGCGGATGCCGTCGCGCGGTTGATCGAGCTGGTGCAGGCCGCCGCCCATGTACCCAAGGCGCGCCGCGCGACCAAGCCGACCTATGGCTCCAAGCAGCGCCGGCTGGAAGGCAAGTCCAAGCGCAGCGACATCAAGGCCGGGCGGCGCGGGGCGCGGGATTTCTAGGCGGGGCGGTAGATCGTGATCCGCTTGAGGCCAGGGCGGCTTCAGTTAAGGTTCATCCGACCAGCACTTGAACCCAGGGAGAACAAATTGACTTACCGCTTGGCGGCGCCATTTCTTTCGGCGGCACTTTTGTCGGCGTGCTCCACATATTCGATAGAACCAGGGGCAGACGTGGCGAGAGTTCGACTCGTCACCTACACCAACGACAAAACACAATTTTCAGTACATGACTTGGATGCTTGTCCAGTTCGCAAGCAGGTAATGCGCAAAGTCATCTCGGGCGAAAAGATCAGGCGGTCTGTGACTCTTGGAATGAAGGGGCGCGCTGATCCATACGCAAACGACGTGGCTGAATTCATGCTTCCGGCTGGCCACAAGCTAGCGGTTCTCGTCGGTTCAAGTAAGGATGTCGGCCCAACCCTCTTTTCTAACGGCTACTACTGTTCAGTCGGCATTTTGCTAGCGCCGAAACCAGGTTCGGACTACGAAGTCCAGCTCGAGTCTTCGTCCTTCAGATGCCGTGCAAGGGTGTTCAAGCTGGTAG
>NZ_JBFUMO010000107.1:0-13887 GCF_054049355.1 Roseateles sp. P5_E11
CGTCAAACGCATCGAGCAGTGCGAAGGCCACCTCGGGCTCACGGACGACGGCACGCAGCACATCCAGGGCCATCACATTGCCCGAGCCCTCCCAGATCGMGTTGACCGGCGCCTCGCGGTASAGCCGCGCCAGCACGCCATCCTCCACGTAGCCATTGCCGCCGAGCAACTCCATGGCCTCGCCGGTGCACTCGATGGCGCGCTTGCAGACCCAGAGCTTGGCGGCCGGCGTCATCAGCCGTTGCCAGGCCGGCTCGTTGTTCTCGAAGCCGCGTGCCAGGCGCAGCATCAGGCGCATCGCGGCTTCGCTTTCCAGCGCCAGGTCGGCCAGCACGGTCTGCATCAGCGGTTGTTCCGCGAGATGGCGGCCAAACGCGAAGCGCTCGCGCGCGTTGTGCAGGGCCTGGACCAGGCCGGCGCGCAGCAGGGCGGCGCTGCCGATGACGCAGTTCAGCCGCGTGTAGCCGGCCATCTCGATCAGCGTCGGGATGCCGCGGCCCTCTTCACCGAGGCGCCACGCCCAGGCGCCGTGGAACTCGACCTCGCTGCTGGCATTGCTGCGGTTGCCCAGCTTGTCCTTCAGGCGCATCACCTGGATGGCGTTGCGCGCGCCATCGGGCGTGTAGCGGGGCAGCCAGAAGCAGGTCGGGCCCGCTTCGGTGCGGGCCAGCACGAGGTGGGCGTCGCTGCTGGGCGCCGAGAAAAACCATTTATGGCCGGTGATGGCGTAGCTGCCGTCCGTCTGCTCGACGGCTTGCGTTGTCACGCGGCGCAGGTCGGAACCACCCTGTTTCTCGGTCATGCCCATGCCGACCCAGATCGACGGTTTCTCCGTCAGCGGCCGGTCCAGCGGGTCATGCTCGCGGCTGAAGAACTTGTCGCGCAGCGGCGCGAACAACTCGGGCTGTTTAGCCAGCACGGGAATGGCGGCCTGGGTCATGGTCGCCGGGCACAGCGAGCCGGCCTCGACCTGGCCATGCAGATAGCAGCCGGCCGCGAAGTGGGCCCAGCGGCCGGGCGTGTCGGTGGCGAAGACGTCGGCCACGAGGCCCTGGCGGCGGTACATCGCCAGCAGGGCATGCCATGCCGGGTGGAAGTCGACGAGGTCGACACGGCGGCCGCGCGCATCGAGCTGGCGCAGCTGCGGGCCATTGCGGTTGGCGTCGCGTGCGAGCTGGGCGGTTTCGGCACTGCCGAGTTCAGCGCCATAGCGGGACAGCGGTTCGACGGCCTGCGGCGCGGCCTCGCGCAGCGCGGCCAGCAAGGCCGGGTCGGAGGCCAGCAGGTTGTGGCCGACCCATTCGTCGACGAGGTTGTCAGAGGTGGACATCTCGGTGACTCCATCCCAGAAGACTTGCGGGACGAGCGACGGGCCGCTCCCTAGCCGGCCCGCGCTGGCGATGTGCTTGCCGGTCGCGCCGGCAAGCATCGCCGTCCCCCCGGGGGACCGGCCAACGTACCCGTTGGACGAGAGGCTTCATGTCAGTCCTGGACCCCCGGCTCGGCCATCAACTGACCCTTGCCGGCACGCCGGGCTTCGTAAAGGGCCGTCTCGGCGCGGCGTTGCAGGTCGGCCAGGCCGCGGTCACCGGGGCGCAGCTTGGCCCAGCCGGCGCTGAAGGACAGCGCCATGCCCAGCTCGGCCGGTGCGCGTTCGGCCAGCGCCTTGCGCAGGCGCTGGTCCAGGGCCTGCGGGCCCTCGGGCAGGCAGCGCGCCATCAGCACACCGAACTGCTCGCCGCTCAGGCGGCCGGCGAGGTCGCCCAGGCGCATCTGGGCCTGAATGCAGCTGGCAAACAGGGCCAGGGCGCGATCGGAAAAATCCATGTCGCGCTCTGCTTGCAGGGTCGCGAAGTCGTCCAGGTCCAGCACCACCAGGGCCAGGGGCTCGTCGTAGCGGCGCGCCATGGAGATCAGGTCGACCGAGCGCTGGGTGAAGGCGTTGCAGTCCGCCAGGCCGGTCAGGCCGTCGGTCTGGGCCAGGCGCGCCAGCTCGGCCTCGGTCTGGCCGCGCCAAGCCAGTAGCAGCATCGGCAGGGCCAGCAGCAGGGCGAGCTGGCCGGCCAGCGCCAGCAGCAGGTCGGGCCAGGGCGCGGTGTCGCCGAGCAGGGTGGTGGCGGCGCGGCCCAGCATGGCTGCCAGCAGCGGCAGCACGGCGGCCAGCCCCAGCAGGCGCCAGCGCCGGCTGTTCAGGCCCTGCAGCACCGTGCTGCGGCCCGGCAGCATCAGCGCCACGCCCAGCCAGGCGAGTTGGGCGCCGAGCACCGCGTCAGCCAGGGTTTGGCCGACGGCATGCTCGTCCGCCAACAGGGCGTGGCCAATGCCCAGCACCAGCGGTGCAGCCGCCATGAGCCAGCGCCCCGGCCGCGGCGTCAGCCACAAGCCCAGGGCCCACMAAAGCGCGGACAGGCCGAGGCTGATGACGGCCAGGCCGACGCTGTGCAGGGTCGGCACAGCCATTCGATCGCCGTGGGTCGGGCTCGCCATAGCCAGGCCCAGGGCCAGGGCTGCCATGCCCACCTGGGCCCAGCGGCCGCCGGCATTCGCGCCGTGCCAGCCGATCAGCGTGATCAGCACCAGCGCCGCGGCCAGCGCCTGCATGGGCATCAGCGCGAACAGGGCGGCAGTGAATGTCATTTCTTGATGGGGATGGGGGTTTCGCGGGCGACCGGTACGGCGGTCACGCTGTTCTGCGGCGAACCGTCGATGAGGCGGTCGGAGTAGGTCAGGTAGACCAGGGTATTGCGCGACGCGTCCACCATGCGAACGATGCGCAGCCGCTTGAAGACCAGGGATATGCGCTCGTTGAAGACCTCTTCCTGGCGCGGCAGTGCCTGGCTGATGGTGATCGGTCCGACCTGGCGGCAGGCGATGGAGGCCTCGGCCTTGTCCTCGGCCAGGCCGATGGCGCCCTTGATGCCGCCCGTCTTGGCGCGCGACACATAGCAGGTCACGCCCTGCACCTTGGGATCGTCATGGGCATCCACGACCACCTTGTGGTCGGGGCCGATCAGCTTGAAGGCGGTGTCGACCGAGCCGATGGGTTCGGCCCCGGCCAGCGCCGTTGCGGTGAGCAGGAGAACGAGGGCGGCTTGCTTCATCGGCTCAGTCTAGAGCGAACAGGCCCCGGCGGGGCTGGGCACCGCCGTCTGRCGCCCCGTGAAGCGCGGTTGCTCGGGGCGGCCGAGGTCGAAATGGCTGAGCTGGTCGCTGCGCTGGTTGCATACGAACAGGTGGCGACCGGCGCGGCAGGCGCTGCGCGGGTAGCTGCCATGCACCCAGTGATGGTCCAGCAGGCGCGGGCGGCGCGGCTGGGCCAGGGCGATGACGGCCAGGCTGTCGTGCAGGCGGTTCAATGCGTAGAGGTGGCGGCCACCGGGTGCGATCAGCAGGTCGGACGCATAGCTGGTGCCGGCAAAGCCACCGGGCAGCACCGAGACCTCGTCCAGCAGGCGTGGGCCGTCGGATGTCAGCTCCACCGTTGACAGCGTGGACGACTCCTCCTGCAGCACGTAGACCCAGCGAGCGTCCGTGGGATGGAAGGCAAAGTGCCGTGGACCCGAGCCCGGGCTGAGTGCGAGTTCGAAAGCGGCGGCCTTCGGCGCACCGGACTTGAGCGGCCAGACGAGCAACCGGTCGCGGCCCAGGTCGGTGCCGAGCAGCCAGCGGCCGTCGGGGCTGGCCTGGATCATGTGGGCGTGCGGTGCTTCGTGACCGCTGCTGGCCTGGCTGCCGGGCGGAGCCTTGGCCGCCTGTTGCGGGCCCGGCCGGCAGTCTGGGCCGGCGCAACTGGGCCAGCTCTCGGTCTCGCCGAGATGACCATCGGCTTGCAGTGGCAGCGCAGCAAAGCGGGCATCGCCGTAATGGGCAACCCAGGCGTGGCCGTTGCTCAGCGACAGGTGCACCGGTCCGCGGCCGCCGCTGGGCTGGCGCTGCACAAGTTCGAGCCGACCATGCGCGTCCTGGATATAGACAGCGACATGGTCTGCGCCTTCCTCTGCGGCATAGACGTGGTGGCCCTGGGCCGCCAGCCAGCTCGGGCTGTGGGCGTTGGCCGTCAGACCCAGGGTTTTCAGGCCGCCGTCGGCGGCGATGGCAAAGCTGTAGAGGCCCTGGCCCAGCGGGGCATAAGTGCCGACGTGAAGGAAGCGCGGCGGGGGCGTTGCGGCGGTGGCGGGCATCAGGGCAGCGGCGGAGAGGCTCAGCAAATGGCGGCGTTTCATGCGAACTGCGTCGTGATGGCATCGACGACGCGGTCGTCCTCGTCGACGACGGCCATCCAGGCCCATTTGTCGAAGGTCGTGCATGGGTGCGAGGGTCCCAGCGCGACGCGCTCGCCGACGGCGGGGCCGTCCCATCCGCTCGGGTCCCAGCGCAGATAGGCATGCTGGTCGTTCAGCCCGGTGACGCGCCAACCCGCGGGGGCCTTGGCTCGCTCGGCGCCGCGCAGATGCCAGACCGGCAGCGGCCAGCCGGCATCGAAGGACACATCACGCCGGCCGGCGTTGAGCAAGGCCAGGCCGGGCTCCGGGCAGGACAGCACCTGGGTCCAGACCTCCAGCGCCGGCTGCAGGCTGGGCGCCGACAGCGGCGTGCCCATGCGCGCGTCCATGCTGCGCATGTAGCGGCCGTAGTGCTCGTGGTCATGGCAGACATAGCAGCCCGAGCGCAGCAGGCCCAGGCGCCCAGGCTTGCCGGCCAGCACGGGGGCGACGAGATCGAAGAGGGCCGAGCCGCCGCCGCTGAGCCACAGCGGCTGAGCATCGGCGTCGAGCAGACCATCGGTCTCGATGTCGGCCAATAGCGCTTCGATGCGCGCCTGCCATTGCTGCATCAGCGCGCGGTCGGGTTCGCTCTCGCCGCGGACCTGCAGGCCCTCGTAGAAGCCGATGCCGCGCAGCCGCAGTGCCCGGTGGGTTTTGAGTGCACGCGCCAAGGCCAGCGCCGGGCCATGCTCGCGCACGCCGCAGCGCGAAGTGCCGAGTTCGATCAGCACGTCGATCCGAGCTTCGCCTTGGCCCAGATCCGCCCAGTGCGCCGCCAGCAGATCCAGCTGTGCCTGCGAGTCGACAAAGAAGGCCAGCTCCAGGCCAGGGTGGCGGCGCCGCAGGTCCAGCAATTCGGCCAGCTCGGTCGCGCCGATGAGCTGGTTGGCGATCAGCGCCCGCCGCGCGCCAGCGGCCAGGCCCAGGCGCAACTGGTGCACGTTGGCGAACGTCAGGCCCCAGGCGCCGGCGTCGAGCTGGCGGCGGAACAGCTGCGGGCTCATCGTCGTCTTGCCATGCGGCGCCAGCTGCACGCCGCGCTGGGCCGCAAAGTTCTGCATCCAGGCGATGTTGTGGGCCAGGGCCTGCTGGCGCACGACGGCCAGGGGTGTCGGCAGCTCGTGCAGCGTCCAGCCGCGCTGGGCCACGTCGGCCAGTGGCAGGGGCGGCTGCAGTGCCGGAAAGCCTTTCAGCCAGGGACCGAGCCAGCCGGCGCGCGGGGTGTCGTCATGATCCATGGCGCCATCATCGCGCGCGGACGACGCTGAGGGCCTGCGGCAGCACGCGCACTGCGATGTCGGTGGCGGACGGCAGGGGCTCGCCGTCCACGGCCAGCGGCACGGGCGCGGGGCTGGTCAGGTGCAAGGCCTTGAAGCGGCTCAAGCTCACCTTGGCATGACGCAGGTGCAGCCCGGTCAGCAGCAGCGGCATCATGGCCATCGCACCCAGCCGCCCGAAGGCGGCAACGCGCAGCAGCTGCAGCTCGCCGTCGTCCACGCGCGCGCCGGGTGCAGCCGGCATGCCGCTGCCATAGCTGGGCGTGTTCAGGCTGGAGGCGAACAGCATCGGCCCGTCGCTCAGCAGCTGGCCATCGGCCTCGACGCGCATCGGGTAGACGCGCAGCCGGCCAATCTCGTTGAGCGTGGCCCACAGATAGCGTGGCTGGCCGCGCAGCCAGTGGGGTGCGGCCTGGGCGCGGATGGCGATGGCCGCGTCGAAGCCGGCGGTCAGGCTGGACATGAAGAGCTGGGCGCCGCCTTCGGCCGTCGTGATCTCGCCCAGGTCCATCGCTGCGGCCGGCGCGCGCTGTGCGTGGGCCAAGGCCTCGCGCCAACCCATGCGTGCCAGGCCGAGTGCGCGGGCCAGGTCGTTGCCGGTGCCGCCGGGCAGGATGGCCAGCTGCAGCCGGCGTGCGACCAGGGCCGGCAGCAGCTGGTGCACGGTGCCGTCGCCGCCGGCGACGATGACGCGGCTGCCTTCGGGCAGGGCCAGCAGGCGCTGACGTGCGGCGGCGACGTTCTCGGGCAGCACCAGTGGCACGCCGGGGAGGGCCTCCCGCAGCGGGGCGGCGAGGGCGGCACAGCGGCCGTTGGCGGCATGCGGGTTCAGCAGGCACAGCGCCGGGGTCAGGGCAGAGGCGATCACGCCGGGCATTGGATTCTGCGGCGCGCCCTCACGCCATCGGCGCAGACCCTGCGGCGCAGTGTGCCGGCTCTGTCTACACTGGTGTTACAACTCAACACAACCAACGAGGCGCTGCTCGCGCATGTCGCTGCACATCCCCACCCTGGTGCTGATGCTCGTGCTCGGATTCGGGCTGCTGACGCTGCAGCTGTGGATGGCTGGGCGCGGAGCGCTCAGCCGCGGCGAGCTCAAGCGCCTGGGTTGGGCGGGGCTGGCCTTCAGCTTTGGTTTTGCCTTCTTTGCGCTGCAGCCCTGGCTGCCTGGCTGGGCTGTACTGCTGGGCGGCAACTGGCTGCTGATGGCGGGCCTCGCTGGTTTCGCGGCAGCGGTATCGCGGCATCTGTTGAACCGCGGCCTGCCGGCTTGGCACCACGGGTTGCTGCTGCTTGCGGCCTTGGCCGTGCCGGCGGTGCTGGACGTGTCGCAGCCGGTGCGCGCTGGCGCGATGTCGGCGGCCATGGGGGCGCTGCTGCTGCCGGCCACCCTCGCGTCGCTGCGGCTGGGCTGGCGCGGCGAGACGAGTTTTCGCGCCGTCTCGCTGATGCTGCTGATGGCCAGCCTGGCGCTGTGGCTGCGCGTGGG
Organism: Roseateles sp. P5_E11; assembly: GCF_054049355.1. Lineage (NCBI taxonomy): Bacteria > Pseudomonadati > Pseudomonadota > Betaproteobacteria > Burkholderiales > Sphaerotilaceae > Roseateles > Roseateles sp. P5_E11. The sequence continues at coordinate 7,032 of NZ_JBFUMO010000107.1, forward strand.
CTTCGCCGCCTGGTGGTTGCGCGCCGGGCCGGCCGACGCCGAGCCCTGGCAGGCCTGGAGCGGCGCCATCTTCATGCTGGCCTTCATGGCGATGCTGGCGGCGGGCTTCGGCTTCGTGCTGGCGAATTTCGAGCGCATGGCCAGCCAGATGCGCAAGCTCGCCAGCGTCGACGGGCTGACCGGTGCCGTGAACCACAACACGACGGTGTCGCTGCTGGCGCATGCGATGGAGCGTGGCCGCCGCGAGGGCCAGCCGGTCGGCTTCGTCATGCTGGACCTGGACCACTTCAAGCGCGTCAACGACCGGCATGGCCATGCCGTGGGCGACCAGGTGCTGAAGGCCGTCGCGGCCTGCACGCGCTCGCGGTTGCGCGGCTCCGACGTGCTCGGGCGCCTGGGCGGCGAGGAGTTCGGCCTCGTGCTGCCTGCCACCGGTGCCGCCGGCGCCAAACATCTGGCCGAGCAGGTGCGCCTGGCCGTGGAGGCATTGGAACTGCAGGGCGACGGCGGCATGCCGCTGCGCGTGACGCTGTCCGCGGGCGTTGCCGAAGCGGCCAAKAGTGACACGCCCGAAACGCTGATGCATCTGGCCGACAAGGCCCTCTACCAGGCCAAGCAGAAGGGTCGCAACCGCGTCGTCGTGGCGGATGACTGGATGCGTAATTCGACCTTGCAATCCGTGGTGGGTTGAGCCTTCCGGTATTTGATTTTTGTGCATTCGGGCCGAGCGCTGGGCCGCTCCCGAGCCGGCCCGCCGGGCGATGTGCTTGCCGGTCGCGCCGGCAAGCATCGCCGTCCCCCCGGGGGACCGGCTGGGCGCGCCCGCGTCCAGCAGGGCGAGACCGGACGAGGGGCTAACAGCTTTCGTACTTCCAGTTGCGTGATTTGCCGTCAGCGATCCACTCCACCGCCTGGGCGATGCGCTTGGTGCGTGTGTCCTCGCGCTTGGCCTCCAGCACCCATTCGAGGTAGTCGCGCTGCTTGCTGGGCGCGAAGGCGTCGTAGTGCTGCTTGGCCGCCTTGACCTTGCTCAGCGCCGCGGCGAAGTCGTCGGGCATCTCGAGCTGGGGCCGCGGCTCGCGGTTGGGTTTTGCGGCGCGCGGCGCGCCGGCCTGCAGCAATGCGGCAGCGGCCTTGATCTGCTTGCGCAACTCGGTGCGGCTAGGCAGGTCGGCCAGGGTCGTGATGCGGCCGAGATCGCCCATGGCACCGKGCTGTCCGGGTGTCGCGCCCTCGCGTTCCCAGAAGCCGAAGGTGCAATGCGCCTTGAAGGCCGACATGCCGCACAGCAGCTTGTCATCCAGCGTGAAGTGCGGCCGGCTCCACTTGATGGTCTCGACGACATCGGGGCAGGCTGCGTGCACGTCCGCGCGCAGCCGCGTCAGGATGGGCCGGGCGAACTCGGGCACGCTTGCCAGGTAGGTGTCGATGCGCGGATCGAGGGTGGGCATTTCACTCACTCCTGTYCAAGTGGTGCTCGATGCGCCGGTCCGGGATCAGCCACAGCGCCGCGGCGATGGCGTAGCCCGCCAGCGACAGACCGACGTGCACGAAGGCCAGCGCGATGGACACCAGGTAGATGACTGCCGAGATCTTGCCCTTCCAGTCCTTGCCCAGCGCCTGGGCCAGCACGGTGTTGTTGCCGGGGATGCAGATCAGGGCCCGTTGCAGCAGCATGTAGGCCAAGGCGGCCATGACGAGCACGCCGCCATAGACAGCCACTGGCAGCGGCGCAAAATGGTTTTCGCCCATCCAGCCGGTGGCAAAGGGCAGCAGCGAGAGCCAGAACAGCAGGTGCAGGTTGGGCCAGAGCACCCCGCCGCTGATCTTGTGCACGGCATGCAGCAGATGGTGGTGGTTGTTCCAGTAGATGCCGACGTAGACGAAGCTCAGCACATAGGACAGGAAGACCGGCCACAGCGGCTTGAGGGCCTCCCAGTCGGTACCGTGAGGCACCTTCAGCTCCAGCACCATGATGGTGATGATGATGGCGATGACGCCATCGCTGAAGGCTTCGAGGCGAGTCTTGTTCATGGCAGTTTTCCGTTCAGCATTCGCGGTTCTCGCCAAAAGATTCGGGTATTCCGGGCCGAGCGCTGGGCCGCTCCCGAGCCGGCCCGTCKGGCGATGTGCTTGCGGCTTGATGCCGMRAGCATCGCMGCCCCCTCGGGGGCTGAGGCCGGACACGGCAAGTCCTGTGGACTTGGCGTGCCTGCCGAAGAGCAGCCGCTCTGGCGGCTGCGCGGTCTGCAAGACCGACCAGGCCTGCCGGCGTTCAGCCGGAGCAGGACTGGGCGAGGGGCTGACACATTCTTCCAGTCTAGACTTCCGGCCCCCGCACCTCCCCTCCGGACTGACCCTTGCGACGCCTGCTGCTGCCCCTGTTGTTCGCCGCTTCGTCGAGCTGGGCCCAGCTGCCGTCGCTGACGCTGGAGCAACTGCCGCGCCCCACGATGCCCCCGGGCGAACGCGGTCCGGTGGTGCCGGCGCAGGTCGAGCGCTGGCGCCAGGAGGCCAAGGCGCTGGAATACGGCGACGGCGTCAGGCGCGACGAGGTGGCCGCCGCCAAGCTCTACTGCCGCGCCGCCCGCTATGGCGATGCCGAGGCTCAGTTCAGCCTGGGCTGGATGCTGACGAATGCGCGCGGCATCCAGCGCAACGATGCCGAAGCCGCCCACCTGTTCGCCGCCGCGGCCGAGCAAGGCATGGAGCAGGCGCAGAACATGCTCGAGCGCATGGGCGGCACCCCCCTGGGCGACCCGCCGCCCTGCCTGCGCCCGCCCGAGACCGACCTGCCGGTGGCTGTCGCTGCCCTGCCACCCGCTGCGCGCAATGCCAAGCCGCTGTCGCTGTGGGCGACGCTGCCGCTGCCCCAGAACGCTCCGCCGGCCATCGTCAACTACGTGAAGCTGCTGGCGCCCGAATACCAGCTCGCGCCGGCGCTGGTGCTGGCGGTCATGGCCACCGAGTCCAACTTCGACCCGCTGGCCGAGTCGCCCAAGCGGGCTCAGGGCCTGATGCAGCTGCTGCCCGAGACGGCGACGCGTTTCAATGTCATCCGGCTGCGCGACCCGTCCCAGAACATCCGCGGCGGCATGGCCTATCTGCGCTGGCTGCTGGCCTATTTCGAGGGCGACGTGATGCTGGCCGTGGCGGCCTACAACGCCGGCGAGAGGGCCGTGGACCGCTACCTCGGCGTGCCGCCCTATGCCGAGACGCGGCTGTACGTACGCAAGATCATGGCGGCCACCGGCGGCCAGCGATTGCACCCTTTCGATGCCAAGGTGACCGGCGCCTCGCCCATGCTGCTGCGCGTCAAGGCCGCCATGCAGAGCCTGCAGGCGCGCTGACTTCCGTGAGATCAATCACGGCGCGCTCGTGGCGCGCATCACGGCGGCCACGCGATGCAGGCATCGTGCCTCGTCGAGGCTGAACCAATCTCACGATGGAACCCCTGCACGCCGACACGCTGCTGCGCGTCTTCCAGCTCGTCACGACGATGCTGGCCCTGGCCACGCTTGGCGGCGCCTGGCATCTGAAGGGCGAGCGCGCGCTGTGGTTCTGGGCCGGTGCCTTTGCTGCCGCGGCGCTGACCCAGGCGGCGCGCGTGGCCCTCATCGCCATGGGCGCACCGCGCACCTTCTGGGCGGTGGGCCATCTCGGCAGCCTGCTGTCCGCGCTGATGGTGCTGCTCGGCCTGCGCGTCTACCTCGGCCTGCCGCTGCGCTGCCGCTGGCCGCTGGTGCTCACGGGCCTGTCCTGCATCGGCTCCTTCGCGCTGACGGCCTGGACGGGGCAGTTCTGGCCCTCGATCACGTTGACGATGCTGGCCTCGGCCGTGCTGACCATGCCCGCCGCCCATGCCGCCCTGCAAGCCTGGCGCGCGCAGCGCGGCTTTCCGCTGGGCCTGCTGGCGGCCGACCTGATCATCAGCGCCATCATCGAGGTGGCGCGCGGCCTGGCCGTGTCGCCCCTGATCGCCCAAACGCGGGCCGAACTGGTGCAATACAACTCGATGGGCCTGTTCGCCGTCATCGCCCTGCTCATCGGCCAGGCCCTGGCCATGCTGCTGCTGTTGCAGGACCGTGCGCTGCGCCAGATCGAGCGCCTCATCGAGATCGACGTGCTGACCGGCCTGCTGAACCGGCGTGGCTTTGACGAGCGCCTGCGCCGGCTGCTGCAGCGCGGCGTCGAGCATCCGCCGGTGCTGGCCCTGCTGGACGTGGATCACTTCAAGCGCATCAACGACACGCACGGCCACGCGGTGGGCGACGCCGTGCTCAGTGGCATTGGCGCCCGCCTGCACGACACCTTGCGGCCATTGGATCTGGCGGTGCGCCTGGGCGGCGAGGAATTCGCCGTCATCTGGCTCAAGCCTGAGGCCGGCGGCGAGCTGCGCCTGGGTGAGCGGCTGCGCGAGGCCATCGGCGGCCAGCCCTTCGAGACAGCGGCCGGCCCGCTGACCGTGACGGTCAGCGTCGGCGTGGCCCAGGCCCTCGCGCCCGACGAGGCGCCCGAGGCGCTGTTCAGCCGTGCGGACGCGGCCCTCTACGAGGCCAAGCGCGCAGGGCGGGACCGGGTCGTGCTGGCGCGCTGACCCCGCTTTCGGGGGAGTCTAGGGGGCAGCATCGAGTCTGGCGCCCTGGTTTGAAAAAGTGCTGCTGCACAATCCGCCCCGCCTAGAAAAGCAGGGGGAAGCAGTGGAGCGGGATGGCATCAATTGGCTGGGGATCGGTCTGCGAGCAGCGGCCTTGGTGGTCATCATTTCGCTGCTGACCTGGTGCAGCATGGCGCGGCGCAGCACCCAGGACGTCGCCGGCCTCGGGCCCGAACTGCGCGAGATGATGCTGATGAACGGCATGGCCGACGCCAGCGGCATGATCGACATCGACAAGACGGCCAAACGCGTGGGCGCCGTCGGGCTGAACCGCCTGCTCTACGACAACGCGGGCACTGGCAGCCTGCCGGCGCTGCGCTGGATCGCCAACCATGGGGCCGAGCCCCGTAACGTCGGCGCGCTGGACAAGGGCACGCTGCTGCAGCAGGCCGCCGCCAAGCCGACGCTGGACCGGCTGAAATTCTTCATCGAAGAGCTCAAGCTCGACCCCAGGCAGGAGACGCCCGATCATGTCGGCGTCATGCACCTGGCGGCGCGCAACGGCGCTGATGCCCAGGCGCTGGTGTTCCTGACCAGCCGGGGGCTGAACATCAACTCGCCCGACATCGGCGGGCGCCTGCCCATCCATTACGCGGCGCTCAAATCCATCGGCCCGCTGGTGTCGGCAGGCGCTGACATCAACGCGCTGGACGGCCAGGGGCGCACGGCTCTGCACTGGGCCGTCGAGGAAGGGCGGCATGACGCGGTGGCCGAACTGATTCGCCTGCAGGCCTCGGTCTTCACGCAGGACCGCCAGGGCAACACGCCCCTGCACCTGGCCGCGGTGGGCAATTCCGACGCCATCGTCGATACCCTGCTCGCCGCGGGCGCACCCAAGGCCGCACGCAATGCCGACGGCCTGACGGCGCGTGAATACCTCGAGAAGTCCCGCTACAAGCGCCGCTACAGCAATGGCGGCGACCGGGAGCAAAAGCTGTGACCCCGGCCCGCCTGGCCTGGGCCGCGTTGGCCGTGCTGGCACTGACGGGCATGGCCAGGGCCGAAGGCGCGGGTGTCTATAAATGCCGCAAGCCCGACGGCACCACGGCCTTCAGCGACCGACCCTGCCCTGAAGCCGATTCCACGCAGATCGCGCGCCTGGGTCCCAAGGCGCCAGAAGCCAGCCAGTTCATGAGCCCGCGCTGCCTGCGCCTGCGCGAGCAGTTGAACCAGGCCGGCAGCGATGGTGGCGCCGACGAGTCCACGCGCCAGCAGCTGGACTACCGTTACCAGCGCGACTGCTATGCCGAAGAGCAGGACGCCAATGAGAAGGTCAACCAATTGATGGAGGACGTGCGCAACCGCTCGTTGCAGGAGCGCCGTGCGCTGGCTCAGGCCAAGGCGCGGCAGGAGCGCGAGTTCGCGCAATGCGTCGAACTGCGCAACAGCCTGCGCGCCCGGCGCGCCCGTGAGGCCGAGATGACGGCAGGTGAGCGCGGGGATCTTGAGCGCCTGGCAGCTGCCTTCGAGCAACGCTGCCGCGGGCTGTAAGCCCTACATGCTGCGGCGGTACTGGCCGCCGACCTCGAACAGCGCGCCGGTGATCTGGCCCAGCGAGCACACGCGCACGGCTTCCATCAGCACGTCGAACACATTCCGGTTCTCGATGACGGCCTGCTGAAGGCGGGCCAGCATGGCCGGCGACTCGGCGGCGTGGCGGTCCTGGAACTCGGCCAGGCGCGACAGCTGCGACTGCTTCTCCTCGTCCGTCGAGCGGGCCAGTTCGATGTGCTCCGGCACCGTCTCCCCATTGGGGTTGCGGAAGGTGTTGACGCCGATGATGGGGTACTCGCCGGTGTGCTTGAGCATCTCGTAGTGCATCGACTCTTCCTGGATGCGGCCACGCTGGTAGCCGGTCTCCATGGCGCCGAGCACGCCGCCGCGTTCGCTGATGCGCTCGAACTCGGTCAGCACGGCCTCTTCAACCAGCTCGGTCAGCTCGTCGATGATGAAGGCGCCCTGGCTCGGGTTCTCGTTCTTGGCCAAGCCCCACTCGCGGTTGATGACGAGCTGGATGGCCATCGCGCGGCGCACGCTCTCGTCAGTGGGCGTCGTGATCGCCTCGTCGTAGGCGTTGGTGTGCAGGGAGTTGCAGTTGTCGTAGACGGCGATCAACGCCTGCAGCGTGGTGCGGATGTCGTTGAAGGCGATCTCCTGCGCGTGCAGGCTGCGGCCCGACGTCTGCACGTGGTACTTCAG
>NZ_JBFUMO010000108.1:0-13828 GCF_054049355.1 Roseateles sp. P5_E11
GCGGCGTGGCGCGGCCGTTGCCATAGAGCGTCACACGCAATTGCAGGCGGCGGCCGCGCAGCTCGCGCAGCTGCATGCCGGCGCGCTGCACCAGGGCGCCGAACAGGCCGACGCGGTTCGCCTGTGGTGCGCAGCCGAGCAGGCTGGCGTGATGGGGCAGCTCGCTGGGGCAGGCCAGCCAGGCGGCGCGGGGCGTGCCCGTCTGCAACGTGGCTTGCAGGTCGGCCTGCAGGGCGCTGGTGTCGCCGAACCAGTGCGGCCACCAGGCGCCGCTGAACGTCTCTTCGTCCGTGGCACGCAGTTCCGCCAGCACGCCGCAGCCGGGCGGGATCACGGCTTCGAGGTAGAGGCGGTGCCAGACGAGATCGAGGGACTGCGTGTCCACCGTGCGGCCCTGCGCCGTGCCGCTGGCGGCGAAACCGCGCCAGGACAGGGGCACGAGGGCGCGGCTGAAGGTGGCGTTTTCCGGTGCGTCGGGCACGTCCTGCGGGCGTACCAGCGGCAGCTGCGGCGGCCAGTCCTGTGAGGCGACGAAACCGCCGGTTGCCGCATCGGCGCTCGGGTAGCGGCGGCCCAGGGGCGCCTGTCGCGCCGCAGCATCGGCCGGGTAGACCAGCGCTTCGGCCAGGTCGGACACGCGCAGGGCGATGTCGGCCTCGTCCAGCCAGGCGACGGCGTGGGCGTATTCGGCGCCTTCGAGGATGGCGCTCTTGCGCTCCAGGCCATGGAACACGCTCAGATGCAGCTCGCCATCCGGCCCCCAGGCGATCACCGCGAGCCGGCCTTGCGGGCTGGCGGCCAGCGCTACGGGGCGCAAAGCGGGGTCGAGCAGGGCCTCGGGCAGCAGTTCGAGGCGCGCGTCGTCGGCGTTCTCGGGCTGCGGGCGGAAGGTGCCCGCGTCGCGCACCACGTCGCCGCGCTCGGGGAAGGGCGTGCCGGCCAGCACGGCCAGGCGTCGATTCGTGCGGTCGAGCAGCCAGCGCCCGCCCTGGGCATCGCAGGCGACGGCTTGCGGCGTGAACAGCGGCGGCAGCTCCAGGCGCACCGGCTCGTGGCGCTCGCGCAGGTCGAAGAGTTCCACGCGGTCGGCGAAAGCAAAGACGATGCGATCGTCGGCATCAATGGCCATCGCCGTGGGCGCGCCGGGCGCCGAGGTGGCGTAGCGCGGCACCTCGCCGGGGAAGGCGCCAAAGCCCATCAGCGAACCGCCCGGGCCTTCGGGCGTGGGCCGCGGGTCCCAGCGGGCGTAGCTGCCGAAGCGGTCGCKCAGCAGCGGCAGCATGGCCAGCTCGGTCTCGGCGCTGGCCAGGCGCGAGACGCCGTCGAGCATCGGCGGCACGCCCAGTTCCGAGGCCAGCGACAGCACTTCTTCCACGCCGCCGTGGGTCGCGTCGCGCGGCGCGATTGCGCAGCCGTCTTCTACGGCCCAGTCCGCCGGTCGCGACCAGAGCCAGAAGCGTTGCGAGTTGGCGTCCATGATCAGCAGAGGTCCACGATGACGGGCACGGCTACGCGGCTGCCACCGTTGCCAGAGGCCGTATCCGGTGCCAGGCTGATAGCCGGTGCATTGCCCACTTCCACCAGCACCTGCATCAGCTCCGGCAGCTGCCACGGCGCGAGGGCGACCTGCTGCAGGCCGTTGGCGTCGCGGCCGGCAAGAGCCCAGGCGCCCGGCCCGCCGGTGAAGAGATTGACGCCGGCCACCGTCGCCACGCCTGGCACGCGGGCGGCTTCGACCTCCAGCTCACGGTCGGCCAGGGCGCGGCCCAGCGGCCAGCCATTGCCGTCGAAACCGCCCGGCGCGAGTGGCCACAACAGCCGCCGGATCACCAGGCGCACAGCCGCCAGCGTCTCCTCGCGCGGCGCGCCGTCGCGCAGGCCAACCGCGATGGAAACGGACAGCGGCAGGTATTCACAGCCGATGACATTCAGCTCGGTCGCCAGCGGCCGGCGCGGTTCCAGCCAGGCGTGGACGGCCTCGATCAGCGGCCGGTCGGCGCGCGGGTTGGGCGCGGTGCCGACCTCGCCGCTGGCCGTGCCCGGCAGCACCATGACGGCGACGACGCCGGGAATGCCGAAGGCCCGTGTGCGCGGCGCAAAGCGCGGCAGCACTTCCACGCGGCCAATGTCCATGCCGGGCGTCTCGCGGGCCAGGCTGGCGTAGTCGTCGGCCGTCACGGCGCGCTCGCGGTGGCGCAGCATGGCGGGGATGCGCTGCTGGGCGGCATCGACGTCCTCGGCGTCTTCGCCGCCCTGGGTGGCAACGGGCTGCGAGAGTTTGAGCGTGTTGACCACGGCGCCGGACAGGCCGCTGGCGTTGATGGTGGTCGCGACGATGTCTTTCAGCAGCCCCGGCGCGAGATTGCCGGCGCGGCCGCCGCCGGAGCGGGCCGAGACGATGCGCACCCGCGAGCCCGGCGGCGGCAGGCGGCCGCGCATGCCGTCGCCGAAGCGCACCTGGCCGGACTCGGCGTCCAGCTCGTAGGCGCGGGCGTCGCGAGCCAGCTCGGCGCGGTGCGACACCAGCGCCAGGTCGTCCACGCGCGTCCAGGCCGCGTATTGCATGCCGGGTTCGGCAATCTCGAGCTGCAGGCTGTCGGGCTGGACATTGCGCAGCGGCAGAGCGATGACCTCGCCGGGCTGGCCGGAGGTCTGCGCGACCACCAAGCCCTGGGTCGTCACGCCCTGTTCGATCTGCACGGCGTGCAGGCCGGCCCAGCTCAGGCGCAGGCGCTGCACGCCAGCGGCGGGCTTCATGCGCAGCCAGGCGACGAGGCGCTGGGCGCGGTCGGGGTCGTCCAGGCGCGGCGGTTCGTCGTCCACGCCGGAGACAGCGTCGATGCCGCGGGCCGAGTCGCCCACGCCGATCAGCTCGGGGCCGGGCATCAGCACCCGCACGACACCGGCGCGGCGCAGGCCGTCGGTGCTGTCGTTGCCGGAAGGGTCGAGGGTCTGGTAGTCGGTGGCGCGGGCGCCGCCGACCGAGATCTCCCAGCTGACGCCGATGCGCTCGCGCTCGCCGACGAGTTCCTGGTCGTCGGGCACGGTCAGCGCCGGCACCAGGCCGATGTTGAGCAGGCGCGCCGCACCCGCCGTGTTGCGCGCCAGCTGCTGGACGCAGCGCTGGCGCAGCGTGATGAGGGATTCGCCGCGCGCCGGCTTGGGCGCCAGCAGGGCGATCCACAGGCAGCCGTCGACGCTGTCGGCCACGATGTCCACGCCGGCGTCGACCGCGCCGTCGGCGAACAGCGGCTGGGTCTGGTAGGCGTCGAGCGTGCGGCCGCCGTAGAGGGCGCCGAGCTGGGCCAGAGTGTCGGCCAGCTCGGGGTGGTCGTCGGCCGTGACGMGCTGCTTCAGGTAGACCTCGCCGGTGACCGGCGCCACGCTGATTTCCTGCGCCGTCTCGAAGGGCACAGGGCGGTTGATGGTGGCTCGCTCGCGCAGGTCCAGCGCTTCACGAGCCTCGTCGGGCAGGCGCAGCGTGACCAGGCCGCGGGCCATCCGCGCGGGCTTGAGGCCCATGCCCAGCAGGTTCAGGAAGACGCAGCGCTGCAGCTCGGGCACCTGGTTGGCGCGGTAGAGCAGGGCGTCGCCGAGGAAGGCAAAGAGCTCGATCAGCGTGCGGCCGGGGTCGCCCACGCGCGCGTCGGTCCACTCCGGTGTGTGGGCGGGGATGCGGGCGAGCAGGTCGGCGACGAGATCGTCGGCGCGGCGGTCGTCCAGCAGGGGGATGGGCAGCGGCATGTCCTCAGCTTCCCAGGGTCAAGGCCAGCGCCATGCGCTGCGGTTCACCGGTGCGGCGCAGCCGGTAGTGCACGGCGATGTGGACGACGCGCGGGTCTTCGGGGTCCTCGTCCACGTCGATGCGCTCCACCTGGGMGCGCGGCTCCAGGCGGCCTATAGCGCCACTGATTCGCTCGTGCAGGCGGGCGCGCACGGTGAGGTTGTTGGGCTGGTTCAGGAAGTCCTGCACGCCGGCACCGAAGTCAGGGTGCATCAGCAGCTCGCCCGGCCGCGTGGCGAGCACGCAGCGCAGGCCGTCGGCCACGCTGCGCGCCAAGCCCGGCCAGGCCCAGCGGCCGTCGGCGTCGGGCCGGCCAAGCAGCGGGAAGCCGATCGGCGGGGAGAGTTCGGGGGCGAGCTTGCGGGCCATGGTGTCTTATTTCTTCTTGGGCACCGGCAGGCAGATCTTCACCAGCGGCAGCCAGAAGAACACGAGGTTGAGCAGAGACAGCACGACATTGAGCAGGATGAAGGCGCAGATCGTGATGATGGGAATCGAGAACGAGCACAGCCAGCCGATGCCGATCTCGCTGACCGCCTTCGGCTTCTTCATGAAGTCCTCGGGCTTGTTGCGCATCAGCAGGTTGGCCAGGCCAGGCGGCACGTCGAAGGCGACGTTGGGCTTCATGGCGGCGAGGGACGCGCGGTCGAAAGCAGGCAGCGAGATGCGGGCCTGGGGCGTGCCGGTGGAGGCGAACCAGGGGGCCACGCGGTAGAGCGGCGTCATGTCGCTCCAGACCAGGCGGGTCGGGCAGCCGGCCTCGCTGCGCACGCGCACGAAGGCGCGGATGGCGTAGAGGGCCTCAGCGTCGTCGAAACGACCCTCCAGCGTGCGCGCTTCGGCGGCGCGGCCTTCGAGCACGGTCAGGGCCGCGTTGGTGAAGCGGTCCAGCCAGCCGGCGGGGACGGGGCCGAAGTCGTCGGGGATGTCGACGCCGCCGGCGTCAACGTCGGTGGCGACGCGCACGCAGGCCTGCAGGAAGGCCGCGCCGCCGATGGCAACGCGGGTCGTGATGCCCAGCGTGGTGATGTTGCGGCCAATGGCCAGTTCGTCGAGCAGCAGCAGCAGGGCCCTGCCGCGGCCGTTGATGTCGAACTCGAAGGCCAGTTGGCGGATGAAGGCGGCGAACTGCTCGCGCATGGCGGCGCTGTCGCCGCTGTCGGCCTCACTCGCGTCCACCGGGTCGCTGCCGTTGAGCCAGGTGGCGTCGAAATTCGAGCGAGCACCGGGCAGGGGGCGGATGCTGGCGCGCGATAGATAGGGCGACAGATGAGCCGTGAAGCTGTCCCGCGCGGTAGAGCCGGGCGCGCGGGCGGCGGCGTAGTCCACGGCGGCGTCGGTCGGCTTGCGCAGGGCTTCGCTGGTGGGCACGACGCCGTAAAGCAAACTGCGTTTGGCGGCATCGCAGACGGCGGGCATCAGGGCATGCAGCGGGTTCACCGCCTCGGCCGGATGGACGGCGCGCAGCGCGGCCAGGCGGGCGTCGACGCCGGGGTTGCCGGTGCGCGGCACGGGGCGGCGGGCAGGGTCGGGGTCCGCGTCAAAGGCGGCGGCGTTGGGCAGGGTGCGCCAGCCGTTGGCCTGCCAGGCCTGCCAGTTGTGCGGGTCGGCCAGGGCCTGGGAGTTCAGGTCATCCGGGCCGGCCCAGCGGCGCACGACAAAGCCGCTGGACTCGATCTTCTTCGGGTCCAGCCGCGGCGAGCCGAAGATTTCGCAGTGCGTGTCAAACAGCACCAGGTTGAAGCGCCGGTGGATGGGTTGGAACAGCGCGCGCGGGGCGCCCTGGTCGGGCAGGCGGGCGATGGGCAGCGAGGCCGGCCAGCCGAAGCGGGGCCAAGTGGTGGACGTGATGGCTTCGCTGAGCGCGGCGACGAAGTCGCCGGCCTCGATGTCGACAAGGACGGCCGGCGCATGCGGGTGCTGGCGCGACGGCCCACCCACGGCGACGGCGTGGTGGGGGTGGACGTCCATGACGGCTGCCATGTCAGTTCACCAAATATTGCCCGCGCCGGGCGTATAGCTCGACGACACGACGGCGTTGGTGATCAGCGTGTCGCACTGGACCACGCCGCTGAACTTGGACATGCCGGCATCCACATTGACCATGCCGGCGCTGACCTTGACCGTCGCCGCATTGACGGTGACGGTGGCCGAAGCGGTGATGGTGATGCCGCTGCTCTCGAGCTTGATGCTGTTGCCGTTGGAGTCGACCAGCTCGCAGGAGCCCGGGCCGTCCTTGAGCGTCAGCTTCTGGCCACCGGGGGTTTCGAGGATGAGCTTTTCCTGACCGTCCTGGTCGTCGAGGGTGACCTTGACGCCATTGCGCGAGCGAAGCACCTTCAGGAAGTTGTTGCCGGCGCCGTCCATGCTCTCGGGCGGTGAGGCGGCGCCATGCCAGAGGCCGCCCAGCACGATGGGCATGCGTGCGTCGCCCTGCACGAAGGCCACGGCCACGAGGTCGCCGACGTCGGGCACCCACCAGGAACCGCGGTTGTTGCCGGCGAAGGGCGCCACCAGCATGGCCCAGATCTCGGCGTCGCCGCTCTGCTCGTCCACGCCATGGACGCGCACCTTGACGCGGCCGCGGTTGTCGGGGTCCTTGATGTCGGTCACGTCGGCCATGAAGACGCCGCCGCCCAGCCAGGCCGGGCCGAGGGCCGGTGGGTTGCCGGCGGGGGCGAAGGTGAAGGGGGCGCGGTCCATATCAGTTGTCGGCGATGAAGGCCGACTGGGCGACAAACTCGGTCACATAGCCGCTCGTCGGATCGAAGCGGTGGCGCGCCTCGACCACGGCGTAGCAGTTGTCGAAGCKCCGGCCGACGCCGTGCAGGTTCACGCGGCTGCCCACGCGCAGGCCGGCATTGCCCTCGGTGCGGCCGTGCAGGCGCACGAACTGGCGGGCGCGCTGGTCGAAGGCGGCGTCGGCGAGGGCCTGGGCTTCGGTGTCGTTGCGGCAGGGCAGGGCGCCGAGGTTCTCACTGCGCTCGATGCCGATATCGGACAACAGCGAGGCGCCCGTGCGGCCGCTTCCCGGACCGGGTTGAGCGCCGGTGCTGGTCTTGGTGAAGTCGTTGCCGGCGGCCGGGTCGAAGCCACGCGCCATGACCTCGGTGACCTGGCTGGACAGGTCGGCGATGACGCGCACCTCCTGCAGCTGGCTGTAGAGCGTGAGGTCCAGCGTGCCCCGGTCCATGTCGGCGCTGCTGCGCACCTGCAGCGTGCTGCCGATCACCTGCATCTCGCAATCGCTGCGGCTCAGCACGCGGCGCAGGAATGACAGATCGCTTTCATTCATCTGCACCCACAGCGCGTTGCCGCTGGGCAGGCCGGTGGCATCGACGGTGAGGCCGTGGCTGCTGGCGATGGTCTGCACAACGTCTTCCACGCTCGACGCCTCGTAGCTCTTGCTGCGCCGACTCATGCGCGCGGCGTACAGCTTGTCCTCGGCCAGCACCAGCAGGCTCGGCGGTGCGCCGACGGAGCCGCTGGCTTCGATGGCGTGGATCTGGCCGTCGAAGATCTCGATGGGGCCGGAGGTCTCGCCGGCATAGAGCTGCACGCGGGCACCGAGCTTGATGGGTCCGCCGGCGTCGAACACCAGGCCCAGGCTGCCGCCGACCATGCCCCAGTTGCCCATGCCGAGCGACAGGCTGCTCATGCCGCCCTCGGCCTCGGTGACGGAGAAGGTTCGCACGAGATCGTCCAGCGCGGGCAGGGCCTGACCGTCCACGCGCAGCGTCGGCCGCGCGCTGTAGGCGGTGCGCGAGGAGACCGGGCGTTCGCTGGTTTCGGGAGGCATGGCCGGTGAGTCCTAGTCGGCCAGCAGGCGCGCGCGGCGCTCGAGGGCGACGCTGAGTTGCTGGTCGAGCATGTGGGCGAATTCGGGCGTCCAGGCCGGCGTGGGCGTGGCGTTGGCCGCACCCTGGGCGTCGCGGGACTGCTGGCCGGCGGTGCTCTCCGGCGGCGGAACGTCGACGACGATTTCATCGATGAAGACGGGCATGAGTGCTCCTGTTCAGTCGTCGAAACGAAGGGCGCGCGGCGTCTGGCCAACATTGGCGCGCAGGCCGGCGGCGGCGCCGGGCAGGGCGCGGCCGTCGATGCTGAAGCCGGCACCGACGTCGGTGGCGAGTTGCTGGGCCGCTGGTGGCGGGGCGAGGCGGCCGGCGTCGAAACGCAGCGTCGGCGCGGAGGCGGAGAGGCCAATGCCGGCACCCGCGCCGATTCCTGCGCCAATGCCGCCGACACCCGCACCGCCGGCGAACGACACCGCAGCCTTGAGTTCGACCTTGGCGCCGACAGCCAGCGTCGCGCCGGCCGAGAAGCGCAGGCTGACCTCGCCATTCATGCTGGCGATGGCGCGAGCGGCGCGCAGGTCACCACCCAGGCCGGCGATGCCGGCAGCACCACCCAGCCCGCCCGCCACCTCGAAGGCGCTGCTGCGCGCACGCGAGGCGTTGGCGGCAGACGGGTTGTCGCGCTCCAGGGCGCTGAACTCGTTGGGCTGCTCCTTCAGGGCCAGGGCCACGGTGGAGCGCAGCGGTACGCCTTCGGGCGAGAAGAAGTCCAGCGTTTCGCGGTAGCTGTCCGAGATGCCGGTGAAGGTGAAGGTGCCCCACTCGAAGCGCAGCGTCGGCGGCGTGAAGGCGGCGCTGGCCTCGGCGCTCTGCGTGCCGGTGGCATCGGGCGAGCGCACGGCGGCGCGCAGGCGGCGCGTGATGGTGCGCACGTCTTCGCCGGTGTGGGTGGTGTCGAACAGCAAGTCCAGGCCGAGCTTGGCGCTGGACTGCGTGGCCGTTTGCGTGGTGCTGCCGCTGCCGCTTTGCGGGCTGGTGGAGTTGGTGATCTCGACCTGCAGCGACACCGGGTTGAAGTGCACCTCGACGGTGTCGATGTCCTGGCCATTGCGCTGCAGGACGATCTTGGCCTTGACCACGTTCGGTGCGGTCATGATGTCGAGTGCTCCAGTCCTTCGTGGACGATGTGCAGCTCTTCCACGCCCACGTCGGTGCCGCGCGCATTGAGGTCGGCGGCCTTGAACTTGACGGGCATGGCGCGGCGCAGGGTCCAGCCCATGACGCGCTCGCCGGTTGTGCTGCGGATCTCGATCTCGGCCTTGAGGCGGTTCACATAGCCGCCCTGGCCCAGCAGCTCGAACCATTGCCAGAGATCGCGCGAGCGGGTGATGCCGCGCTTGAGCACGACGGTGGCGAAGTTGACGCCGCCGGGGCGCTGCACGCTGCCCCAGTTGCGGCCGCCTTCGCGGATGCTGCGTGGCTCCATCGTGGCTTCCAGGCCGGTCAGCTCGCTGAAGGCGCCCTGGCAGAGCGTCGCGTCGTCGCCGCCGCTGCCGTCCACCGGGTCGCGGCTGAACGACACGTGGAAATTGAAGACGCCGATCGGGGCGGCCTTGGCATCGGCGCTCATGCGGCCTCCGCGGTGTGGGCGAGGAGTTCGGCGTCCTGCCAGTTGACGCTGCCGTCCTCGGCCAGGGCCAGTTCGATGCGGATGTGTTCGATGGCGGCTTGCGGTGCGAACTGCACCAGGACGATGACACGGCCGGCGTCCAGGTCGCTCTGCGTCATCACGCTGCGGTCGCAGCGCACCGTGAAGGCTTCGGACGCGCTGCTACCGCGCAGGGCGCCGGCCTGCCAGTAGCTGGCCAGCATGTCCTCGAAACGGCTGCGCACCCGCGCCCACAGGGCTTCGCCGGAGGTCTCGAAGACGAGCGTCGCGCCGACCATGCGGGCCGTGCGCAGCAACTGGCCCAGCAGGCGCACGACGCCGGCGCTGCGCCATTCGCGCACGGCACTCAGCGACGGGTCGCTGAGCAGGCGGATGCCGTTGGCCGTGGGGCCGAAGAGGGCAAAGGTCTCGGCCAGCGGCCAACCGCTGCGGCGGCTGTCGAGGCTGGACAGATAGCCGGCGAACTGGCCGCGCGGGGGCGAGCGCAGCTCCTCGTCGCGCGGCTGGGGCACGACGGCCAGCACGCCCATGGGCGCCTGGCCCGCCGCCGGCCGCACCGGGCCGTTGGCGAGTACCGAGGCGGCGATCAGCCCGGCCAGCGCGCCGTCGGGCGGGATCAGGCCTTCGGGTGTGCGCACCTCGCGCAGTGGCAGCAGCCAGGGCGTGGCGCACTCCACCATGCTGGTCTGCAGCGTGATGGCGGCGCTGAGCTGGCGCGCGGCCTGGGTGTCGCGGGCGGCCAGCGGCGCGGCGACGAGCAGCATCAGGTCGCGGCGCTGTCGCGCGAGCGTGTTGCGCAGCCTCAGCACATTGCTGTTCCAGAGTTCGAAGGCCGCGTCGGACAGCCGCGGCGCCGCAAGTTGCCGCACGCCGTTGGTCGGCGGCGTGGCGAAGGTGGGCGTGCCGCATTCGACAAAGACTTCGGGCACGACGGCAGCCACGCCTGGGTCGCCGGGGATGGGAGGCTGGTTCAGATTCGCGTGCAGCTCGGGCAGGTCGGGCGCCAGCACGAAGCTGACGTCATCCAGCGTCCATGCCTGCTGCATGGCGACGTCCAGCGCGTCGAACAGCGTCACGGCGGGTGTCGAGCCCAGTGGCCAGGGCAGGCCCAGGCACAGCACATAGGCCTTGCGCCCGCCGTTGGCGAAGAAGTCGCGCACCGCCAGGCCCAGCCAGTCGTCGGCGAGTTCGCTGCGCCCCTGCACGGCGCGGGCATGCCAGTCGAAAAGGCTGTCGAAGGCGTCCCAGGTGTCGATGGGCGCCGGCATGCCGAGCAGGGTCTCGCGCAGGGCGGCGTCCTTGAAGCCCCGCGCATTCAACCAATCCGACATCGCCCGCGGCAGCGCCACGCTGGCGCGGCGCGTCGTCCAGCCCACGAACAGCGCGATGTCGGCGCGGGCCGGATGCGGGCGCTCGACAGGGCGGGTCGACTCGAAGCTCAGTCCGTACATGGAAGCGGCCCGCTCACGCGGCCTCGATCTCCAGACCTTCGGACGACAGCACCAGCTCTTCCATGGCCACGTCGCCGCCGCCCTTGGCCGCGAGCGTCGGACCGGTGTACTTGAGCGGGATGGCGTTGCGCAGCAGCCAGACCTGCACCGGGTTGCGGGCCTCGTCGAGCAGGGTGATGGAGATGTTCTTCTGCGCGTTGACGCCGGTGGTGCGGGTCTCCTTCACCCAGTCCCACAGAGACTTGGAGCTGATGATGCCGCGCTTGAGCGTCACGTCGCCGACCTTGTGGACGCCGGGGATCTTGCGCACATGGTTCTCGGCGTCGTTGCCGTAGCGGTACTCGGCCACGGTGATTTCCGAGCCGAGGCCGGAGACGTCGGAGAAGCCGCCGAAGGCTTCCGCGCCGTCGAAGTTGACGAGGAAGTTGAAGGCGCCGTAAGGGACTTTGCGTGCCATGGGTTGCTCCTAGTCAGTCTCTTGAATCGGCGGTCTTCTGGCCGATGCGGAAGATCACGAACTCGGCCGGCTTGAGCGCCGCGACGCCGATCTGGCAGACCAGGCGGCCGTTGTCCAGGTCGTTCTGCGTCATCGTCGAGCGGTCGCAGCGCACGAAATAGGCCTCCTCGGCCTTGCCGCCCAGCAGGGCGCCATTGCGCCACTCGTTGTAGAGGAACTGCGCGATGGTTTCGCGGATGTTGGCCCACAGGCGCTCGCCGTTGGGCTCGAACACGGCCCACTGGGTGCTGCGGTCGATGGACGCTTCCAGGTAGTTGAAGTAACGCCGCACATTGACGTACTTCCACTCGGGGTCGCTGCTGGCCGTGCGCGCGCCCCAGACTCGGTAGCCGCGGCCCGGGAAGTAGCGCAGGCAGTTGACGCCCAGCGGGTTGAGCACCTCCTGCTCGCCAAAGCTGACATCGCGCTCGAAACGCAGCGCGCCGCGCACGACTTCGTTGGCAGGTGCCTTGAACACGCCGCGCTCGATGTCGTTGCGCGCATAGATGCCGCAGACGAAGCCCGACGGCGGCAGGGCGATCTCGCGCGGGATGTCGTCGCGGCCGGGGCGTGCATTGGGGTTGGCGATGACGACCCAGGGGTAGTACATCGCGGCGTATTTGCTGTCGATGGTGGCGCGGGCTTCGCGCGCGGCACCGGCGTTGAGGCCGGTGTTGGTGTCGAGCACGGCGATGCGGTACATGCGCCGGCCTTCGGCGTGGGTGATCAGCGAGTTGCGGATGGCGTCGCGCGCGGCATAGGCGCTGGAGCCGGGGGCAGCGACGATGGCGATGTCGTCGAGTTTGGCCAGGGCGGCGAAGGCGCCGATGTAGCTGGCGTCCATGGGCTCGGCGCCGTCGTTGCCGCCGGTCAACGCGAAGGAGCCGCGGCGGCCGGTGGCGTTGGCGGCCGTCGGGAACAAGGCGGCGAGCAGCTGGAAGGCGTTGACGGCGCTGCCGAGGTTGGCGGCGTAGAGGTTCTCGATCTGGTCGACGCGCCGGTTGGGTTGCGGCGGCATCACGGTGCCGAGCCAGCGTGGGTGGCCGCGGTCGTAGCCGAGGTCGTCGATGGCCAGGCTGCCGCCATCGGCGTCGGTCGCAATGACGGCCAGCGTGATCAGCGAGACGGAGGCGAGCAGGGCTGCCGCGGCGTCGCGCTGGGCCTGGTTGCCGGCGGCGGCGATGGCGGCCTGGGCGGCAGCGTCGGGTGCGGTGACGGCACCATCGCCGGCGTCGGTGAGCGCATGCCAGCCATCGGCACGCTTGACGAAGTAGCTGTGGAGCGCGGCCACACCGCTGCGGGCCAGCGAGCCCAGGGGCGTGCTGTCCAGCACGCGCTGCGGGGCGGGCGCGATGATTTCCCGCGTCTGGATGCCGCGCAGCTGGGGCTGCTCACGGGTGGGCACGGCGCCGTTGCCACTGGCGCCCGGGAAGCGGGCGACGAAGCGGATGCGGTTGGTGTCGTCCTCCGCCGCCAGTACCGCGGGCGCGACGGCGGCGGGGCGCAGGTCGGCCGTGCTTGCCAGGCCGGAGTCGTTGGCGCCGCGCGCCAGGAACACGCGCGCCACGTAGAGCCGCGAACCGCCCTCGTTGAAATAGGCCCGCACGGCATGCGCCAGGAAGTTGATCGCGTCGGCCTGCAGGTCGAGATTGGCCGTGCCGCCGTAGATGCGCTCGAAGTCGGCGAAGCTGGTCAGGATCTCGGGCAGCAGCTCGGCCGTGGCGATAGGGCCCTTGCGCGTGGGGCCGGCGAAGGCCGTGGTGCTCGTGCCCACGCCTTCGATGGACTTGGCTCGAAAGCTGGTTTCTTCCACGTACACGCCTGGGGCGAGGTATTCGGGCATGGTGTGCCTCCTTCAATCGGTCAAGCAGGGCTCAGGGGAGCGTCAGGTTCATCACTTCGATGCGGCCGCTGGCGAGGTTGCGCGGCACGATGAGTCGAGAGAGACCGGCGCCCAGGGGGCGGTCGGCCAGCAGGTCGGGGTCGACGAGGGCGCCGGGCGCCAGCGTGGTGTCGGCGCTGACCGTGATGTCGACAGCGATCTCGGTCTCGACCACCAGTTCCTCGGCACCCGGCGTGATCTGCGCGACGCCGACGACGGCCACCAACGCCTCGCCGCGCACGTCCGTCATGCCGCGACCGAGCACGGTCTCGCTGCCGCTGCGGTGCACGCGGATGGCCGCCTGCGCCGCGGGCGCGCCAGCGCGGCGCACGCTCAGGCGCAGAGCGGCCCATGTGGGGAGGAGAGCGGTGGCGGTGGTGGGGTCGAGGGTGATGGTGGCGGCTTCGAACAGCGGAGCCGTTTCAGCCGGTGCAGCTGGGAGTGGCGAACGGGGCAATGCCAACGTGAAACGACGCGGCAGATAGCGGCCGGCGGGGTCGCTCACCGTGCCAGGCAGTGACAGTGCCGGGGCGGGCGGGATGGGGTCGAAGGCGTTTTCATAGTCGCGCCGGGCGTCGAAATTGGCGGCATCGTCCAGAGCCGTGACGACGAAGAAACCGCTGCGGTTGCGCTGCAGCCGGGCGCCGGGCAGGTCGACGCGCAGCGGGCTGTCGATGGTGTGGCCCGACATGGCATCGACGAAGCGCAGCGCGCCCCAGACGCGGCGCACGTCGGTCTCGATGCTGTGG
>NZ_JBFUMO010000109.1:0-13804 GCF_054049355.1 Roseateles sp. P5_E11
GTCGAGAAGAACATCGCCGCTTTGGGCACGCTGCTGCAGTTGAACCCTGCCGAGCGGGCCATCCTGCTCTACGGCACCCTCGCCCGCTACCAGCGTGAGCTGCGCGGGGCGCTGGTCGAGTTCAAGGTCAACACCGCGCAGGAAGCCTTCGCGGCAATCGCCGCCGTTGCCGGCGTGGACGAACGCGAGGTCGCCGAGGCGCTGCGCGCCGGTTCACGCCTCGAGCGCATCGGCATGGTCGAGAACCTGATCTCCGAGCACAACATCACCGACCTGGCCGACCTGATGAAAGTCAGCGACCAGCTGCCGCCGGTGCTGATGCGCGAATACCAGGGCCCGCATGATCTGATGGCCGTCTTCACGCGGCCCGCCACGCTGAGCACGCTGGGCGCCAGCGATTTCCAGTTCGTCAGCGACGACCTGGGCTTGCTGCAAGGCCTGTTGCGCCAGGCCGTCACCACGCACGCGACCGGCGTCAACGTGCTGCTGTACGGTCCGCCGGGCACGGGCAAGACGGAGCTGGCCAAGGTGGCTGCCGCAGCTGCGGGGCTGGATCTGTACGAGGTCGAGTATGCCGACCGCGATGGCAACTCACTGTCGGGCCGCGACCGCTACCGTTCGCTGCAGATCAGCCAGGTCTTCCTGAAGGCCAGCGCCAATGTGGCCCTGCTGTTCGATGAGGTCGAGGACGTCTTCCCGCCGCTGTCCAGCGACACCGCCTCGCTGCTGAACCGGCTGGACGCCAGCGGCGAAGGCGGGGTCGGCAACTCGGTCAGCGGCAAGGCCTGGGTCAATCAGATCCTGGAAACCAATCCGGTGCCCGTCATCTGGGTCACCAACCGCATCGAGCAGATCGACCCGGCCTTCCGGCGCCGCTTCCAGTACCACCTGGAGCTGAAGTCGCCGCCGCCCGGCGCCCGCAAGGGGCTGGTGGCCAAGGCGCTGGGTGAAGTGCCCGTCAGCGAAGGCTTCATCGCCAAGCTGGCCGAGCGCCCGGGCCTGACGCCCGCGCAGATCCGCACTGCCGTGCGCTTCGCCCAGTTGGCCGGTTCGGCCGACGACGCCGAGAAACTGATCGAGCGCCAGCTGCTGAACGCCGACAAGGCCCTGGGCCGCGACGACGGCAGCAGCATGGCCCGGCCCTGCGTCACCAGCTATGCGCTGGATCTGCTGAACTGCGAAAGCCGCTTCGAGATCCCGCGCATCGTCGAGGCATTGCGCCGCAAGGGCGCGGGTCAACTCTGCTTCTACGGGCCACCCGGCAGCGGCAAGACCGCCCTGGCTGAACACATCGCCCAGGCCCTGGGCCGGCCGCTGATGGTGCGCCGTGCCAGCGACATCGCCAGCAAGTTCGTCGGCGAGACCGAGCAGAACATGGCGCGCATGTTCGAAACGGCCCAGACCGAAGGCGCCGTGCTGCTGCTGGATGAAGCCGACAGTTTCCTGCGCAGCCGCAAGCATGCCGAGCGCAACTACGAGGTGTCGGAGGTCAACGAGATGCTGGCCGGCATGGAGCGCTTCAGCGGCCTCTTCATCTGCACGACCAACCTCTTCGACGACCTCGACGAGGCGGCGCTGCGGCGCTTCGCGTTCAAGATCCGCTTCAAGGCGCTCAAGCCCGAACAGCGCGTGGCGATGTTCGAGCGCGAGGCGGGCGCCGCCCCGGCCGATGAGCAGCGCTCACGGCTTGTGGCGATGGATTGCCTGACGCATGGCGACTTCGCGGCCGTGCGCAACCAGGTCGAGATCCTTGGCGAGGCCTTCACGCCGGATGAGTTTTTGGCTCAACTGGAGGCGGAGCATCGAGCGAAGCCTGAAGTCCGCGAACGCAGAGGCATCGGGTTCAGAGCGGCTTGAAGTAGTAGGTCGTCGAGCAGAACGGCCCTTCCGGCATCAATGCGTAGTTCGGAATGTCGCCCGCTCGCTGCCAACCCGTTCTCTCATAGACCCGCGAAGCATCGCTGCCGGTGACGGTGTCCAGCACCAGCGTCGTCTTGCCCAACTCACGAGCCTTTACCTCCAGCGCCCGCAGCAGGTGTTCGGCCACACCCTGCCGGCGCGCGCTGCGATGAACCAACATCTTGGACACGTCGGCCCTGTGCGGCTGGTTGTCGGGCATGTCGACGACGAGAGACAGCGTGCCGCACGCCCGCCCGGCGTCATCCAGCGCCACGAACAGGTGCCACTTGCCGTCAGCCACCTGCCCTGCCACGCCTTGCCAGAACACCCGAGCACGTTCGGTCGACAGGTCGGCCATAAAGCCCACTGAGGCGCCACCCGCCACGCAGTCGAGCAGCACAACGGCCAGTTCGTCCATGCGCGCCTCGGCCTGCGCCGCATCCAGTTCTTTGATCGTGACGGCCATGTCTAGTTCCTTGCCAAAACACACCGCCGCCGCGTTGCCTGCGTAGCGGCCGAAGTTGTCGATGCGCCGGTAGCCATGCCGCTCGTAGAACGACACGGCGCGGGTGTTCACGGCGCGTGTTTCCAGCCACAGGGCGCGGTAGCCCAAGTGCCTCGCAGATGACTCCAAATGAGTCAGCAACGCCGCGCCGACACCGTGCGAGCCGGGGCGGGCGTACATGCGCTTGAGTTCCGCCACACCATCTTGCAGCGGTCGCAGGGCGCCGCAACCCAGCGCCGCGCCGGCCTCGTCCTGTGCGATGACGAAACGGCTGCGCGGCCCGCGCACGTCGTCGGCCGCGAAACCGCTGCGCCCGCTGTCGCCGGTGATCGCCTGCAGTGCAGCGGACAACTCGTCCAGCAGCAAGCGCGCGTCAGTGTGGTCCGGAGCGACAGTGACGAGGTTCAGCGCCATGACTTGGCCCCGCTCAAGGCCACGAGGTAACGCGCCGGCTTGGTTCCAGGATTGTGGAAACGGATGGGCGCATCCAGCCGCATCGCCAGGCAGTCGCCCGGGTTCAGCTGCCACTGCTCGCTGCCGTGGCCGATCTCCATGGCGCCATCGATCATCCAGACGAGCTGGTGGATGTCGGCATCACGCTCCGAGGTTTCGAAGGAGACGCGCTGGCCGGCCGGGAAGATGACGTCCACCAGTTGCAGTGGCGACACGCCGGCGGGCGACACATTGCGGCGGCGGTAACCCGAGGCCGGGTCGTCCCAGACGGGTTGCTCGGCTACACGCGCCAGCGGCGAGGGTGTGGTCGGTGCCGGACCAGCCTCGAACATCGACGCGACGCTGACGCCGAGCGCCGACGAAAGCTTGTCGAGCACCACGGCCGTCGGGCTGCTCTGGCCGCGCTCGATCAGCGAGATGTTGGAGCGGCTGACGCCACTCTTGTTGGCCAGTGCGTCGAGCGACAGGCCGGCAGCCGAGCGCAGTTCGTGCAGGCGATGGCCGATGCGTTGCGTGATATCCATTCATCCAGTTTACTGGAATTTGTTTTCCATCAAAATGGAATTGCACGTTCAACGACGCGGCGCCAGGCCGGATCGGGCCAGCGGCGGCCAAGGCGCCAGGCGGCGTGGGTGAGCTTGATGGCATGGGCATCGTCCTGTTCGCAGGCCGCCGCGATCAGCGCCGGCCAGGGGCGGCTGGGTGGGCGGTCGAGCATCAGCGCCGGCTCGGCGCCGCTGGCCAGCAGGCCGGCAGCAGCGGCGACGCTGAAGCCCCGCGCCAGCTGGGGCGCCGGCCACCAGGGCTCCAGCACCACCATCGCGTGGCTGGCCGTCAGCAGATGCAGCACGGTGAAGTTGCCGGTCGCCGCATAGGTGCGGGCCGCCAGCAGCGCCAGGTCGCGCAGTGCGTCCGGCCCATGGCGCAGCCGCCCGGCGACTGCGGCGAAATCCGGCGATTCGCCCCAGGCCTGCATGCGGCCGTGGATCAGCGCACCTGCCGGGTAGGCCGGACGCGACAGCTTGCTCAGCGCCGGCAGCCAATCGGCCAGTTCCAGCGGCGGGCCGTCGGCCGTGGTCGGCAGCGGCAGGAAGTGGGCCGCCCAGTGCGCAAGGCCAGCGGCCAGCTCGCCCTCGTGGCCGGCCAGCACCGCATGGCCGGTGCGGATCAGGCCATGGAAGGCGATGGCACCGACACCAGGCAGCAGCAGGGACAGAGCCTTGCGCAACGTGCCGGCCGCACCGATCTCCGCAATGCGCGCCGCGAAGTGAGCATGCCAGGCGGTCTCGCTGTCGGGTCGGCCCAGGTCGCGCTCGACCGTGACGCTGCCCGGGCGAGCAGCGACGCGTGGTTCGAGGTGGACTTCGTAGCTTTCGGTCCAGGCCTGCAGCCGCGCCGCCGAGGCGCCCAGCTCCAGCAAGGCCTGCTGGGCCATGGGCAGGTGGTTGCTCAGTCGGCCCCGGTAGGTGGGCGCCAGCGCCGCACCGGCGTCGAGCAGATGGTGCAACTGGGCCAGCGTGGCGGGCGCGGGCAAGGCGGTCTTGGTCAGCATGGCGGCTCTTGGCTGTGGGAACATGGCGCCATGCTCGAAGTTCAAGTGGACTTGAAGTCAAGCGCCATGGAGTCCGCCGCACCGCTGACCATCGGCCAGTTGGCCAAGCGTGCCGGCGTGGCGGCCAGCGCACTGCGCTTCTACGAGGCCGAGGGCCTGATCGCTGGCGGCCGCAGCGCTGGCGGGCACCGGCAATACCCGCGCCACGTGCTACGCCGGGTGGCCTTCATCCGCGCAGCCCAGGTGGTGGGGCTGACGCTGCCGCAGATCAAGGCGGCGCTGGCCACCCTGCCCCAGGGCCGCACGCCCACCAAGGCGGATTGGACGCGGCTGTCGGCCGGCTGGGCGCCGTTGCTGGACGAACGCATTGCGGCCCTGCAGCAGCTGCGTGAGCGGCTGACGGGCTGCATCGGCTGCGGCTGCCTGTCGCTGAAGGCCTGTGCCCTTTACAACCCTCAGGACGTCAAGCGCAGTGAGGGTGCCGGAGCGAGGCTTCTGCGCATCGAAACCGCGACTTGACCCCTTGGCGACGGCGGGTGAGCACTTCCCGGCGAAAATACCCGGGTTAACCCGCCAAACCGTCCGCCCAACCGTCCGCAAGAACGACCGCCATGAGTGCCTTCCACGAAGAGACCGTCCTGACCGTCCACCACTGGACCGACCGCCTGTTCAGCTTCACGACGACGCGCGACCAGGCCCTGCGTTTTTCCAATGGCCACTTCACGATGATCGGCCTCAAGACCGAGACGGGCAAACCGCTGCTGCGCGCCTACAGCATCGTCAGCGCCAACTATGAAGAGCAGCTGGAATTCCTCAGCATCAAGGTGCCGGACGGCCCGCTGACCTCCAAGCTGCAGCACATCAAACCAGGCGACAAGATCATCGTCGGCCGCAAGCCCACGGGCACGCTGCTGATCGACTATCTGCTGCCGGGCAAGAACCTCTATCTGCTGGGCAGCGGCACGGGCCTGGCACCCTTCATCAGTGTCGCGCGCGACCCCGAGACCTATGAGCGCTTCGAGAAGGTCGTCGTCGTGCACGGCGTGCGCCATGTGAACGAGCTGGCCTATCACGACCACCTCACGGTCGACCTGCACCAGCACGAATTCCTCGGCGAATTCGCTGCCGAGCAGCTGCTGTACTACCCGACGGTCACGCGCGAGCCCTTCAAGAACATGGGCCGCATCACCGACCTGATCCAGACCGGCAAGCTGCAGGCCGACCTGGGCCTGCCGCCGCTTGATCCCGAGACCGACCGCATCATGCTGTGCGGCAGCCCCGCGCTGCTGAAGGACATGCAGGAGATGCTGGAGATCCGCGGCTTCAAGGAAGGCAGCACGACGACGCCGGGCGACTACGTCATCGAGCGCGCTTTCGTCGAGAAGTAGGGCGCCCCTCGCCCGGTCTTGCCCAGCTGTACGCGGGCAAGCCCAGTCGGTCCCCCGAGGGGTCGGCGATGCAAGCGGCATTGAGCCGCTTGCACATCGCCTGCGGGCCGGCTTGGGAGCGGCCCGGCGCTCGGCCCACAGGAAAACGCAGACGCCTCCTCGAAGGCGCCTACATTCCCTTGAACAAGTGGGTGTAGCTGCGGCTGACTTCGAGCTTCTCGGTCAGACCGCGCACCCCCACCAACTGGCGGCCGCGGAAGTCGCGGGTGATGCCGTCGATGGCGCGCGCATTCACAAGCGTGGAGCGGTGGATCTGCCAGAAGACCTGCGGGTCCAGCTCGTCCACCAGCTCCTTGATGGGCTTGCGGATCAGGGCCTCGACCTTGGCTGTCTGCACCCGGGTGTACTTCTCGTCGCTGATGAAGAACAGCACGTCCTCGACCGGGATCATCTGGATGGCCTGGCCGACCGTGGCCTGGATCCACTGCAGATATTGCGGCTTGCCAGCCGGGTTCATCTGCCCCGACAGCTTGTGCAGTAGCTGCTGCAGCGGCACCGGCGCGCTGTCGCTGAAGTCGTTGGAGGGCGCCTCGCGCTGGGCCAGGCGCTTCTTGATGCGAGCCACCGTCAGCTGCAGGCGCTCGCGCTCGGCGGGCTTGAGCACGTAGTCGGCCACACCCTGCTCGAAGGCTTCGACGGCGTACTGGTCGTAGGCCGTGATGAAGACGATCTCGGGCACCAGCCAGTCGTCGTCCCCCGAGCCCTCCCCCTCATCTCCCATTTGGGCGATCTGGCGGGCGGCCTCGACGCCCGTCAGGCCCGGCATGCGGATATCGAGGAAGACGATATCGGGCTTGTGCTCCTTGGTCAGCTCGACCGCCTCGAGGCCGTTCTTTGCCTCGGCGACGATGTCCAGCTCGGGCCAGACCTCGGTCAATCGGGCGCGCAATTGCTCGCGCATCAATCTTTCGTCGTCGGCCAGAACGGCGCGGATGGGTGCTGCAGTGTTCATGCCGACGATGCTACTAGCTCAGACCGGCGTCGACCTGCTCGCGTTCGCGCGGCGGCGGTTGCGCATGACGACGAAGAGCAGCAGGCCGAGCAGGATCAGCGGCGAGCCGAGCACGGCGCCGACGCCGAGCAGGCTGGCCACGACCAGGGCCAGCACGCCGCCGACGATGAGCAGCGGCAGGGCCACGCCCAGCAGCAGCACCAGTGGCACGACGATGACGCAGATGATGCCGGCGACGAACAGGCCGATGGTCGCGCCCAGCCAGTCGCCGACATCGCTGCCGCCGAGGAAGAACTCGCCGTCGTCCAGCACGATGTGCATGTCGGGGCCGCCATGGTGGAGCAGCGCAAAGCCGCCGAACATCGCCATCAGGACCATCAGCGCGGTGCCGATGAACAGAATCTTGAACAGGGTTTTCATGCCGTGGCTCCTTCGTCGTTGCGGCTGCGATAGGGCACGGTGATCGTGACGACCGTGCCACTGGGTTGGTTCTCGGTGACGGTGACGCTGGCGCGGTTGCCGTGCAGCAGTTGCAGGCGTTCGCGGATATTGGCCAGGCCCACGCCGGTGCCCGAGGTGGCGGCCCGGCCAAACCCCAGGCCCGTGTCGGCGACCGTGACGGCCAGCTTGCCGTGCACGATCTCGGCCTTGACCTTCAGCGTGCCGCCCTCGGCCTTGGGCTCCAGGCCATGCTTGATGGCGTTCTCGACCAGGCCCTGAATCATCATGGGCGGGAATTCGGCCGACAGCAGGCCCTCGGGCACATCGATCTCGGTCTGCAGGCGCTCTTCCATGCGCACCTTCAGGATCTCGAGGTAGGGCCGGATGACGGCCAACTCGCGGCCCAGGTCGCGGGTGGCGGTGGCGTTGGCCTCACGCATGGTGGGCATGGAGGCCCGCAACAGCGCGATGAGGTTCTTCTGCATCTGGCTGGCACGCGGCGGGTCGGTCTCGATCAGGTGATCGATGGAGGCCAGCGTATTGAACAGGAAGTGCGGTTCGACCTGGGCCTGCATGGCGGCCATGCGGGCCTCGATGACCTGGCGYTTCAGGGCTTCGCTCTCGGCGTTCTCGGCCGCCTGGGCGGCCTTGACCTCGGCCTGAATGCGGCCCTTGTACATCGCCTTGATGACGGCGGAGGCCAGGATCCACAGGATGGCCAGGTCGACCAGGGAGTCGCCGGCATGCACGATGGTGACGCGCTTGCGGCTCTGCGCGTCCTTGGCTTCCTCGGCGGCCTGCTGCAGGGCGGCCTGGGCGTCGGCGGCGGCTTCCTGGGCTTCCTTGACCTCCTCGGCCTCCTGCTTGAGCTGGCTGAGCTGCTCCTTGGCCTGGTCGATGGCGGCGCGGATGTCCTCGGGACGGGCGCTCTTGGGGAAGTCGATGGAAATGGCCGGGGCCTCGTTGGCCTTGGGCTCGCCGTCGTCGCCTTCGGCGGCGCTGGCTGCCGAGGCTGCGGAGCGCACGGGCTGGATGCGCACACCACGCTCGTCGATCTTGACCTCGTAGTGAACGCCCTTGTCGGCCACCTTCTTGCCGTCCTTTTCGGCCCTGTCGACCGCCTTGCGGGCCTGGTCGGCAGCCTTTTTGGCCTCGGCCTCGAGCTTGGCCTGGCGGCGCACGGCGCCGTGGTCATGCTCCTCGACCTGCTCGCTGATGCGCCAGGTGAAGGGAGGCAGGTTCTTCAGCACGTTGACGCCGATCAGCAGCGCCAGCGACAGCAGCACGAAACGCTTCCAGCTGATGCCGACCAGCCAGCCGGCGTAGATGTGGAAATACCGCACCACGGTGGCGGAAAAACGCTGCCAACGCTCGATCCAGAGCTTTTGCTGGGGGCTGGGGGAGAAGGAGGGAGTCATGGCCGGGGTCTGTCGTTGGGAGTCACTGTACGCAGGGGCTTTGGGCGGCGCGGGCCCGGCGCGACACTCCGGCCGGGACGCATGACGAACTGCATGGGGCTGCGACAGGCCGTGCCGGTCGGCGTGACACCGCCGTGAAGGGCTCGGGAATAGTTCACGGACCACACAGCAAAAAGCCCGCCAGAGGCGGGCTTGCAGAGGGCGTCGGCAGGCAGATTACTGCTTGATGGCCTCGACCTGGACCAGCAGGCGGATGGCGTCGGGCGTGACGGCCGGCATCGCATAGACGATGCCCCATTGGCTGCGCTGGATGGTGGTCTCGAAGTCGCCGCCGCAGACCTCGCGCTTCAGGCGCGGGTTCTCGTAGCAGTTGAAGTTGGTGGCCGTCAGCGTGACCGGGTTGGTCTTGCCGCGCAGCGTCAGCTCGCCGGAGACGCTGGCCACCTTGTCGCCGTTGAAGCTGAACTTGTCGCCGACGAACTTGGCCGTCGGGAACTCCTCGACGGCGAAGAAGTCCTTGCTCTTCAGGTGGCCGTCGAACGGGGCCGTGCCGGTCGTGAGGGAGGCCATGTCGATGGTGAACTCGACCTTGCCGGTCTTGGCGGCCTTGTCCAGCGTGACCGTGCCTTCCTTCTTGTCCCAGCGGCCGCGCAGCGTGCTGGTGCCGAAATGCTTGGCTTCGAAGGTGACCGCGGTGTGGCTGGGATCAATGGCGTAGGTGGCGCTTTGGGCTTGAGCGGCGCCAGCGGCGGCGATCAGGGTGGCAAGCAACAGGGCATTCTTCATCGTGAAGGTCTCCGGGGGGTGGGAAGAGAGGGGTGGGAGGTTACAGGCCGGCTAGATGCCGGAAAAGGACAGTTTGAACTTCACGGTCACGTCGTTGGCGACCATCGACGTGTCGGCCCATTCGCCGTCACCGATCTTGAAATCCAGGCGCTTGATGGCCACGCTGCCGCTGGCCACGCCAGAGGCCAGCGTGAGGGGCACGACGACATCGCGGCTGGCGCCCTTGATGCTCAGCTTGCCGGCCACGTCGTACTTGCCGGGGCCGGTGGCCTTGATGCCGCTGGACACAAATGTGGCCTTGCCGTTGCGCTTGGTGTCGAACCAGGGCGTCTTGGCGAGCTCGGCGTCGAAGCTGGCGTCGCCCAGGGACACGCTACCCAGGTCCACCGTGAAGGCGATCTTGCCGGCCTCGGGCTTCTTGGTGTCGAAATCGAGCTGGGCTTCGAACTTCTTGAACTTGCCGTCCACCGGCACGCCCATCTGCTTGAAAGTGAAGCTGAGGTCGCTCTTCTCGGGCTGCAGCGTGGCGGCCTGGGCGGCCAGGGCGCTGGTGGCGATCAGCAGGGCGGAGATCAGGCGTTTCATGAAGTCCTTTCAGGTGCGGTTTAGTTGCGACCCAGGCCCATGCGGGCAAGCAGGCCATCACGGTCGATGAAGTGATGTTTGAGGGCGGCGCCGACATGGCCGGCGACGAGCAGGCCCAGGCCGTAGGCGGCGAAGTGGTGCACCAGCTTCAGCGTCTCGGCGAGTTCCTTGTCCTTGCCCACGAAGTCGGGCAGCGGCAGCACGCCGAACCAGACGATGGGAAAGCCCGCCGCCGAGCTGTAGGCCCAGCCGGACAGCGGCACGGCAAAGAACAGCACATAGAGCAGGTTGTGCGTCACATGGGCGGCGCGCAGCTGCCAGGCCGGCATGGGGATGTCGGCTGGCGGGCGATGGGTGAGGCGCCACAGCAGGCGCAAGGCGGACAGCGTCAGGATGGTGACGCCGGCCCATTTGTGCCAGTTGTAGAGCTTGAGCCGTGTCGGCGAGAACGGCAGGCTGGTCATGTACAGGCCCACGCTGAAGGCGCCGACGATGGCCAGCGCCAGCAGCCAGTGCAGCGCGATGGCGATGGGGGTGTAGCGGGTGGCAGGGCTCATATGGGTTCGCAGTGTGTTCCCGGCAGAGGGGGGAGCGGTTCATTGGCGTTGTCGCCAATGTTCAGCGATTTTGAACGGCTCGGGGGTGGTGCGTGCAATCCCGTGGGTTTGACCCAGTTGCGCACCGACTACGCCCAGCCAGACTCAGCCTCAGCGGCGCGCGCCCGGCCGCAGGTTCTGTTGAAGGCGCATTCAAAACATCCATTGGAGACAGCCCATGACCCAGAAACCCAGCGCTCGCCGTCGTTTCATCAAGACGGCCGCGGCCACGACGGCCGGGGGCGCCGCCCTGGCAGCCCCCATGATCTCGAAAGCGGAGACCGTCAGCCTGCGCTTCCAGTCGACCTGGCCGGCCAAGGACATCTTCCACGAGTACGCCCAGGACTTCGCCAGGAAGGTCAACGACATGGCCGGCGGCCGCCTGAAGATCGAGGTGCTGCCGTCCAACGCGGTGGTGCCGGCCTTCCAGCTGCTCGAGGCCGTCAACAAGGGCACGCTGGACGGCGGCCATGGCGTGGTGGCCTACCACTACGGCAAGAACTCGGCGCTGGCGCTGTGGGGCTCCGGCCCGGGCTTCGGCATGGACCCGAACATGCTGCTGGCCTGGCACAACTACGGCGGCGGCGAGGCCCTGCTGGAGGAGATCTACAAGTCCATCAGCATGGAAGTGGTGTCCTTCCTGTACGGCCCGATGCCGACCCAGCCCTATGGCTGGTTCAAGAAACCGGTGGCTAACCTGGACCAGATGAAGGGCGTCAAGTTCCGCACCGTGGGCCTGGCGGTGGACCTCTACACCGAGCAGGGTGCGGCCGTGAACCCGCTGCCGGGCGGCGAGATCGTCGCGGCGCTGGACCGCGGCCTCATCGATGCGGCCGAGTTCAACAACGCCACCAGCGACCGCATCCTCGGCTTCCCCGACGTGGCCAAGAACTGCATGCTGCAGAGCTTCCATCAGAGCACCGAGCAGTTCGAGATCCTGTTCAACAAGGGCAAGTACAACGCGCTGCCGGCCGAACTGAAGAAGATCATCGACTACGCGGTGCAGGCTTCCAGCGCCGACATGAGCTGGAAGGCCATCGACCGCAACTCCAAGGACTACGCCGAGATGAAGAAGGGCGGCGTGGCCTTCTACAAGACGCCGGACGCCATCCTGCGCAACCAGCTCGAATCCTGGGACAAGGTGATCGCCAAGAAGTCGGCCGAGAACCCGCACTTCAAGAAGGTGCTGGACAGCCAGCGTGCCTTCGCCCTGCGTGCCGGCCAATGGCAGAACGACTACCTGGTCGACTTCAAGATGGCCTGGAACCACTACTTCGCCAAGAAGGGCTGAAGTCCCACTGAGCGTGTCAATCGACGGGCCCTTCGGGGCCTGTCCTGCATGAGGGGTGATGCGATGGATGTGCAGAAGCTGCTGCATCGGGTGGACGGCATCAGCACGTGGGTCGGCAAGGCCTCCGCCTGGCTGATCGTCGTGCTGATGCTGATGGTGGTGGCCGAGGTGTTCAAACGCTACGCGCTGAACATGCCGACGGCCTGGATCTTCGACGCGAGCAACATGCTCTACGGCACGCTGTTCATGATGGGCGGCGCCTACGCGCTGGCTCACGACGGCCACGTGCGCGGCGACTTCCTCTACGGCCGCATGCGGCCGCGCACTCAGGCCTGGCTGGACCTGGTGCTCTACGTCGTGTTCTTCCTGCCGGGCATCGGCGCGCTGACCTGGAGCGGCTGGACCTACTTCGGCGACTCGCTGCGCATCCACGAGACCACCTTCAACGCCACGCCGCTGCCGGTCTACCCCTTCAAGGCCATCATCCCGCTCGCCGGCGCGATGGTGATGCTGCAGGGCCTCGCCGAGATCCTGCGCTGCATCGTCTGCATCCGCACGGGCGAGTGGACGCCACGGCTCAAGGATGCCGAGGAGATCGACGTCGTCGAGCAGCAGCTGGCGGCCAGCACGCATGTGGACGCCGACGCAGCCCGCGAGGCGATCGACCGAGCCAAGAACATCGACGACATCGCGCGTCAGCGCACCACCAGTGAGGGCAACCAGCATGAGTAACGCCGCTCTCGGCCTGACCATGCTCAGCCTCATCGTGGTCGTCATCCTGCTGGGTTTCCCGACGGCGTTCACGCTGATGGGCCTGGGCATGCTGTTCGGCTTCGTCGCCTTCTACGACCCCGGCCAGCCCTGGCTGGACAACCGCATCTTCGATTTGATGGTGCAGCGCGCCTACGGCGCGATGAACAACGACACGCTGCTGTCGATACCGCTCTTTGTGCTGATGGGCTATGTGATGGAACGCGGCGCGCTGGTGGACAAAATGTTCCACAGCGTGCAGCTGGCCTTCCGGCGCCTGCCGGGATCGCTGGCGGTCACGACGCTGGTGATCTGCACCTTCTGGGGCATTGCCAGCGGCCTGGTCGGCGCGGTCGTCGTGCTGATGGGCGTCATCGCGATGCGGCCCATGCTGAAGGCCGGCTACGACACGCGCCTGGCGGCGGGCGTCATCACGGCCGGCGGCACGCTGGGCATCCTGATCCCGCCCTCCGTGATGATCATCGTTTACGCGGCCGTGGCCGGGCAGTCGGTCGTCAAGCTCTACGCGGCGGCGATGTTCCCGGGCTTCTTCCTGGCCTTCCTGTACCTGGTCTACGTGATCGGTTGGTGCATGATCAACCCGAAGGTCGCGCCGCAGTTGCCGCCGGAGCAGCAGCGCGCACCGATCTCGCCGGCCATCGCCGCACTGGCCGATCGCTATTCGCCGCGCATGCTGTGGGCACTGCTGAAGGCGGTGCTGTCTCCTTCAGGCGCACCCATGGGATGGGGCCGGCTGCTGGCCAGCCTGCTTCGCGCCCTGGTACCCGTGTGGCTGGCCCTGGTCTGCCTCGGCACGACCTGGTGGTACGTCACCGACTACACGCAAAAGACCGAGGTCAGTGCGCCCGCGGCGATGCAGAAGCTGGATGCGCCGGCCGCACCCGGCGGGCTGCAGGAGCCGCCGAGCCCATCGGGCGGCCTGGCCGAACCGCCAGGGGCCAGCGGCGGGTTGCAGGAACCRCCCGGTGCCCTGGCCGAACCGGGCGCAGCCAAGCCCGCCGCCGACGAGCCGCTGCAGCGCATGGGTGGCGCAGTCAGCGAAGCACCCCGACCCGAGGCCGTACCGAAGAACTTCTACACGGGCTTCGCCATCGTCTGCGTGCTGAC
>NZ_JBFUMO010000110.1:0-13764 GCF_054049355.1 Roseateles sp. P5_E11
GGTCTGCTCACCCGCGCTAGCCCGTCGGCAGCTTGCTTCGTTTCCGATTCATACGTTGCTTGCGGCCCAAGGGCTTCGCAACTTTGGCATTGGCATTCGGTGAAGCTCGGTGGGCCGATTCGATACATTGACCTTCAGTTCGAAACTTTGTTATCAGCTTCCACCCGAATGGCCCTGCAATACCTGACCGTCCCCGTCACGCCCTTTCAGCAGAACTGCTCCCTTGTCTGGTGCGACGTCACGAAAGACGCCGCCGTCATCGACCCCGGCGGTGAGCTGCCGCGTTTGCTGGCCGCCGTCAGCGAGCGCGGGCTGAACCTGAAGGCCATCTGGCTGACCCACGCGCACATCGACCATGCCGGCGGCACTGGCCAGCTGGCCCGCGAACAGGGCCTGCCCATCATCGGGCCGCATCCCGGCGATCAGTTCTGGATCGACGGTCTGGCACAGCAAAGCAAGATGTTTGGCTTCCCGCCAGCGGAAGGTTTCAAGCCCGACCGCTGGCTGGACGATGGCGACACGGTGCAGATCGGCCATGAGACCCTGGCCGTGCGCCACTGCCCCGGCCACACGCCGGGTCATGTCGTCTTCCACTCCGCCTCGGCGCGGCGGGCCTTCGTCGGCGACGTGCTGTTCGCTGGCGGCATCGGCCGGACCGACTTCCCTGGCGGCAACCACCAGCAGCTGCTCGACGCCATTCGCCAGCGCCTTTGGCCGATGGGTGACGACACCGTTTTCATTCCAGGCCATGGGCCGGAAAGCAGCATCGGAAGAGAGCGCCGCAGCAATCCCTATGTTGCCGATGTCGTTTGAACGGCGGTTGGAGGTAATTCGTTCACAAACACATCCAGCAACATTTACGCCCGAAGCGAAACGTGCTCTCCTACTCTTTGATGAGGGCTCGCATGGGGTGGGCCGAGGAGTGCTTCGATGTGGATGTCCGAGTTTGTGCAGCCGGGGCAGGTCCCGGGCTCCCGTCCTCGCGAGCGCCGTCAGGCGGCCTCGCTTTCCAACCAATGGATGGGCCTTGTGCTGGAGGAGCTCGACCACGGCGTCGTGCTTCTCAACGGCGCGGGCCGTGTGCTTCACAGCAATCTCGCGGCGCGGGCGTCGCTGGATGACAACCACCCGCTGGAGCTCGTCGGCCAGCATCTGCGGGCCCGCCTGCTGACCGACGCGGTGCCTCTGGCCGACGCGCTGGAGGGCGCCGAGGCAAGTGGCCGGCGCTGCCTGCTGCGCCTGGGTGACGATCGCGCCGAATGCGGCCGCGCCAATGTCGTCGTCGTGCCGCTGAACCGCGATGTCAACCAGGCGGCGGTGCTGCTGATCCTGGAGCGCCGCCAGCTCTGCGGCGACCTGGCCGCGCAGTGGTTCGCGCTGCGCTACCAGCTGACGCCGGCCGAGACCGAGGTGCTGAAGGCGCTGTCCAACGGCGTCAAGCCGACCGAGGTCGCACAGCGCCAGGGCGTGGCGATCTCGACGGTGCGCAGCCAGATCCAGAGCATCCGCGCCAAGAGCGGCGCCGACAGCATCGGCGAGCTGATGCGGCAGTTGGCCTTGCTGCCGCCGCTTGTTTCGTCGCTGCGGCCGGCCAAGCTGGTCAATTGAATCCCCTCGTCCAACGGGTACGTTGACCGGTCCCCCGAGGGGACGGCGATGCTTGCCGGATCGACCGGCAAGCACATCGCCCAAGGCGGGCCGGCTAGGGACGGCCCGGCGCTCGGCCCGCAAGCACTAACATTCGACCGCGCTCCGGAGCCAAATGCTCAGAGCGCCGCCGGATGCCTGACGACACGCTCGACAACGAACTCCTGGCCCTGCCGCCCTCGCTGCGGCAGCTGGCCGCGCGCGGCATTGCACGCAGCTATCGCAAGGGCATCGTGCTGATCGAGGAGAGCTCGCTCGGCGACAACCTCTATCTGATCCTCTCCGGCTCGCTGCGCGCCTTCAGCAGCGACGCCCGTGGCCGCGAGATCACCTACGGCGTCTATGGCCCCGGCGAATACGTCGGCGAGATGAGCCTGGACGGGGGGCCGCGCTCGGCCAGCGTCATCACCGAAGAAGGCAGCCGCCTGGTCATGGTCACGCGGGCCAGCCTGCTGACCCACATCAGCGAGCACCCCGAATTTGCCTTCGAGTTGCTGACCAAGGTCATCCGTCGCGCCCGCGCCGCAACGCTGTCGACCAAGCAGCTGGCGCTCAACGATGTCTACGGCCGGCTCAAGAACCTCGTCGACGAGACCACCGGCGATGGCCGCCACCTGGCGCTCACCCACCAGGGCATGGCCCAGCGCCTGGGCTGCTCGCGTGAGATGGTGTCCAAGCTCGTCAAGGACCTGGAGCTGGGCGGCTACCTGAGGCGCGTGGCGGCCGGCGAATACCAGCGACTCAAGAGCCTGCCAGCGCGCTGGTAGCTACCGCGACCTGACCTGCAGCGGCGGCGCAACCGGGAAGCGCTGGTCCGGCTTGGCTGCGCGCTTGTAGAGGCCCTCGACCTTGGGCAGGTTGGCCTGGATGTCGCGGATGCGCGTCGTGCTGGCCGGGTGGGTGGACAGCCATTGCGGTGGCGCGCCCTTGTTGGCCGTCATCATCTTTTCCCACAGGCGCACGGCGGCGGCGGGGTCATAGCCCGCACGGGCGGACAGCTCGATGCCGACGAGGTCGGCCTCGCTTTCGTCGTCGCGGCTGAAGCGCAGGTTGACCAGTTGGGCCCCCATGCCGGCCAGGCCGCGGCCCACGTTGCCCAACCCCAGCAAGGCCGAGCCGAGTTCGACGATGCCGTTCGTGAACGCCGACTTGCCGACGCGCTCGCGGGCATGCTCGCGCAGCGCATGCGCGACCTCATGGCCCATGATGGCGGCGACCTCGTCGTCTTCCAGCTTGAGCTTGTCGAGGATGCCGTAGAAGAACGCGATCTTGCCGCCCGGCATGCAGAAGGCGTTCAGCTGCGCGCTGGCCAGCAGGTTGACTTCCCACTTCCACTGCCGGGCGCGGTCGTTCCATTCGTAGCTGAAGGGAATGATGCGCTGGGCGATGTAGCGCAGCCTCTGGGCCTGGGGG
This sequence comes from Roseateles sp. P5_E11, assembly GCF_054049355.1. Classification (NCBI taxonomy): domain Bacteria; kingdom Pseudomonadati; phylum Pseudomonadota; class Betaproteobacteria; order Burkholderiales; family Sphaerotilaceae; genus Roseateles; species Roseateles sp. P5_E11. Next base: position 3,061 of record NZ_JBFUMO010000110.1, read on the forward strand.
TGGTCCATCGGCGCCAGGGCACGCTGCTGGCCGGCCTCGCGCATCATCAGCGCGTACTGCTGGCCACCGGCCTGTTCCAGCTGGTCGGCCGACACGAAGCCGGTGAACTTGCTCTTGGGCCCGACCTCCACGCCTTCGCGTGCCCAGGCTGGCATGAACGCTGCGGCACCGGTAGCGGCGAGCAGCCCGGTGAACAGGCGGCGGCCGCGCAGGGCCGGGGGCGCGCAGCGGCCGGCGGCGCAGTCGGCGCAGTCGCCGAACATGCGCGTCGGCGGGTCAGTGAACTGCAGGTCGTCGCGGACCTGGAAGTCGTCGGCATCCATGCCGACATTGTGCTTGGGCGGCGATGGCGGCTTTCGTAGGACAGCGGCGCGGGACTGGCGACAATCACCCCATGGACAGCCAGCAATTCCGCGCCGCACTGGGCATGTTTGCCACCGGCGTGACCATCGTCACCGTTCGCGCTGCGGACGGCGGCCTGGTCGGCCTCACCGCCAATTCCTTCAACTCCGTGTCCTTGGACCCGCCCCTGGTGCTGTGGAGCCTGGCGCGCCGCGCCGGCTCCATGCCGGTGTTCTCGCATGGCTCGCATTACGCCATCAACATCCTCGCGGCCGACCAGAAGGAGCTGGCCCAGCGCTTCGCGACGCGTGACATCGATCGCTTCGCCGGCGTGGCCTGGCACGAGGGCGCGGGCGGCGCGCCGGTGCTGGAGGGGGCTGCTGCCGTCTTCGAATGCGCCAACCGCAGCCGTTACGAGGAGGGCGACCACGTCATCTTCGTCGGCGAAGTCGAGCGTTGCTCGTCCCGGCTCGGCGCTCAGCCGCTGATCTTCCACGGCGGCCGTTATTTCACCGAGTTGCCGATCTAGGGTTTTTTCCGGGTTGGCGTTGTCGATCCGGTCGGGCTCTGATCGTCGTCATGACAGAGGGCCATCCTCTGTCCAACTACGGAACCCATCATGACCAACACCGTCACCCTGCACCGCGTGCTGCGCTGCCCGCCCGATCGCGTCTACCGCGCCTTCACGACACCGGCCGCCATGGCCAAGTGGCTGCCGCCGCATGGCTTTACCGGCACCGTCCACGAGATGGACGCCAAGGTGGGCGGCACATACAAGATGTCGTTCACCAACTTCACGACCGGCGGCGGCCACAGCTTTGGCGGCCGTTACCTGGAACTGGTGCCCGGCCAGAAGCTGCGCTACACGGCGGCTTTCGACGACCCCAACCTGCCCGGCGAGATGACGACGACCGTCGAGCTGCGCGCCGTGTTCTGCGGCACCGAGGTGCACATCAAGCAGGAAGGCATCCCGGCCATGATCCCGGCCGAGGCCTGCTACCTGGGTTGGCAGGAGTCGCTGACCCTGCTGGCCCAGCTGGCCGAGCCGGAAATCAACCAGTAACGTGGTGCGCTCGGGCCGAGCGACGGGCCGCCCCTAACCGGCCCGCCATGGCGATGTGCTTGCGGCTCAATGCCGCCAAGCATCGCCGCCCCCTCGGGGGGCCGGTTAGGCCCGCTCGTGTTCAGCGGAGCGGGACTGGACGAGGGGTCTTTACTTGACGCCTGGTGTCGGCACGATGGCCGCCATCGCGGCCTTGAAGGCGGGGTCGGCCATCAGTGCGTTCCAGGCCGCCATCAGGCTGCCGTAGTCACCGGTCGAGATCTTCTTGGCGTTGATCGCCGTCGTGAGGGCGGCGTTCAGGCGCACGATCTCGGCGTACTTCGCATAGCCCTTGCCCTTGAGCTGGGTTGCCGCGTAGTTGCTGTAGCCCCAGGCGTTGTTGAGGTTGTTCCAGTCGCCCGAGCCGGGCTGGACATAGACGACCGGTGCGGGAGCGGGCGATGGGGCCGGTGCGGGCGGTGCGGCCACGGGTGCCGGAGCTGGTGCCGCGGCGGGCTTGCCGCAGGTGCCGCTCACGTTGATGCGCACCCAGCCCGTGCTCGGCACGCCGTCGACATTGACGACGACTTTCACGTTGTTCGTGCCGGCGAAGAGATAGGGCTGGGTCCAGATCGTCTTGACGACCTTGGGCGTCAGCGCGATTTGCGTGTTCTGCGCGATCAGTGTGTCGTTGCTGTAGATGCGGTTGGTGCTGGTGGCCACGGCCGAGGCGCTGACCTCGTCGTATTTGAAGTTGAAGGCGCAGCGRCCGAGGCTGGAGATGAAGGCATCCTTCTCGCTGACGGTGATCTGGGGCATGGCGCCCGTGGCCGTGCCGTTGGCGGCGACGAGCATGGGCGCGGCCTGGGCGAGGACGGTCTGGCCGTCGCTCTTGACGATGCGCACGAGGCCGGTGAGCTGGGCCGTCGGGYCGGCGGCGAAGCTGGCCTGGGCGAACAGGGCGAGGGCAGCGAAGGCAATGGYTTGGTACTTCATGGCGTGGTCTTTCGGGTTGATGCAAAGGGTGGGGCTACTGGGCAGTAGCCGGCACCTCCCCGTGTGCCACGCTGCGGACATGTCCTTGTCCGCCCAGGGCGGCCCCGCTGTCTTTTGCTCCTGTCAGAGCACGAAGACCGGTGGCTTTGCGTCCCCGCCTTTCGACGGGTTTGCCGACTGCATGGGACGCAGTGTGCGGATGTAAGCCGTGTTTTGTCCGTGCGTCAGTTCACGAACCGAGACCCCCGCCCGGCGAGCGGCGCGAGGCCCGCGACGAGCGGTTTTTGAAGCTTGCGGCGGGCTTGCGCCGAGCGTTTTCAGCTCAAGCGACCGGCCGGCAAGGCCGTTGGCGCAGCGCTCAGCGTGCGCCAGCGCCATGCGCCCAGCGCGGCGCTGAGCGCAACACTGATGCCTGCCAGCAGAGGCAGCGGCGCGCCCAGATCCTTTTGCAGCAGGAACATGCCCCAGCCCATCAGCATGAAGGCCAGGATGGGCACGACGGTGGTCCAGGCCGTGGGCGACTTCATGCGCGAAGGCGCGCGCAGCAGCCAGCCGGTGCTCAGTGGCAGGGCGCCAAAGGCCAGGCACAGCAGTGCGGCATTGTTCGCGGCCCAGGCCAGCAGGCCCAGGCCGGCGGTCGTCAGCGCCCAGGCAACCAGGGCGTGGCGCAACTGCATCAGCGCAACCGCGCGGTTCAGCGCCTCTCCCTGCGGCAGGCCTGGCAGCAGCCGCATCAGGGCCTGTTCGCGGCGGCTGTGCCAGAGCATGTTGGGCAGGGTGAAGCAAGGGTTGAAGCCGATGCTCGCCAGGCCGATGGCCATGCCGTAGGCGCCTTTGGTCCAGTTGTCCTGCAGGCCCTGGCCGGCCAGCGCAAACGCGATGAAGAAGCTCAGCGCGGCGATGCCCACGGCCATCACGGCGCCCAGGCTCTGGTGCAGCCAGTGCTGCCGGCCATGCAGCACGATCTCGGCGCGGCGCATGGCGCTCTGGCCCGTCGGTTCGGCCTGCGCGACGACATGGCGCTGCCAGGCCGACACGGCGAGCGCAAAAGGCTGGCTCAGCCATTCGCCCACCCGGCCGAAGGCGGCGGCACCGGCGTATTTGCCCTGCATGCTGTCCTCGGCGGCGCGGCGCATGCGGCCCAGGCGGGCATAGGCCTCGGCGTGGGCCGCGTCGCCCCTGCCGAACAGCCGCGTGAGCGACCAGCCCAGGGCCAGCAGGCTCAGCGCGAGCACGGACAGCGGCTGGGCCAGCCACAGCTCGCGCAGCGCGGTGCCCAGAGGCGCCAGCCGCCGGTCCAGTCCGGTGCCGAAGAACAGCACCGGCCCGATGGAGATCACCAGCCAGAGCTGCCATTCGCGCGTCGCCCAGCCCATGAAGGCCAGCACGGCCGCGGCGCCCAGCAGCAGCAGGGCGAAGGAGGGCATCTGCGGCAGGCAAAGCCACAGCAGGGCTGCGCTGCCCAGCGACAAGCCGGCCCAGGCTGCGAGCGCGGACTCCAGCGTCTGGCGCAGATGGCCGGGCACGAAGCGCGCGGCATGAGGATGGTTCTGCTGCATGAGGCTGCCGATGATGGCCATCCACAGCGACATCAGCACCAGTGCCGCCGAAAGGGCCAGCATGGGCATCGCCAGCTGCGGCGCCAGGTAGACGCCCAGCGCCAGGCCCAGCACGGCGAGGGCGAACAGCGCCCGGCGGCCCCAGGGGGATTCGCGATCGCGCTGGCGCCAGAAGGCCAGCAGCAATTGGCTGTAGGGGGCGGCTTTCATCACGTCAGCTCCGCGAACAGGTCTTCGAGGTTGACGGCCTGTGCGTCCAGCGGCGCGCTCACGCCGGCCGGCAGCCGCGCCAGCACGCGCTCGCGGCCGGCCTCCAGCGGCGTGCGCTTGAGCGGCTGGGCGTTCAGCCGCGCGAACAGGCTAGCCAGTTCGGTGACGGTGCCGGTGAAGGCGCGCACCTGCTCCAGCAGCTCGTCCAGCGGCGCCTGCAGGGCGATGCGGCCGCCGCTCAGGAAAGCGAGGTTGAAGGCGACCCGCTCCAGGTCGGACAGGATGTGGGTGGAGAACACGACGGTCGTGCCGCGGTCCAGCACCTGGTCGACCAGCTCGCGCAGGAAGTCGCGCCGGCCGACGGGGTCAAGGCTGGCGACGGGCTCATCCAGCACCAGCAGGTCGGGGTCGTGGGCCAGCGCGCGGATGATGGACAGGCGCTGCTGCTGGCCGCCACTGAGCTTGCGTATGGGCTTGTCGCGGGCGATATCCCAGCGCGACAGCAGGCCCTCGACCCTGGACTCGTTCCAGCGCGGGTAGAAGCTCTTGAAGTAGGCCAGCAGTTGGGCCGCGGTGAAACTCTCGAACAGGTCGCTCTGCTGGGGCACATAGCCGATGCGGGCGCGCGCCGCGTCATCCAGCCGCGCGGCGTCCTGGCCGAACAGCTGCACGCGGCCCTGCTGCGGTTCACGCAGGCCCAGCAGCGTCTCCAGCAGCGTCGTCTTGCCGCAGCCGTTGCGGCCCAGCAGGCCGACCACCTGGCCCGGCTGCAACGTCCAGTCCAGCGCCTTCAGCACGGCCTCGCCCTTGGGATAGGCGAGGCTGACGCCAGCGAGTTCGGCGGTGGCGGTGTCGGAGTGGGGAAAGTGGGCGGAGGAGGCAGTCATGCTTGCGTCTCGTCGAGGATGGTTTTGAACAGCTGCAGGGCCTGGGTCTTGGGGAGCTCCAGTTGCCGCGCTTCGGCGGCCGCCTTCTCCAGCGTCGGCCGCAGCAGCTCGACGCGGTCGGCAGTGGGTTGGGCGCGCTGGTGCTGCGCCGCCACCACCATCGACAGCCCCCGGCGGCGCTCCAACACGCCGTCGGACTCCAGCAGGGAATAGGCCTTGGAGATGGTCATGGGGTGCACGGCCAGGGCCTGGGCCAGCTCGCGCACCGAGGGGATCTCGTCGCCGGCCTTGAGCTGCCCGGCCGCGACGCGCCGCTTCACCTGCTCGATGAGCTGGCGGTAGATGGGCTCGGGCGAGCCGGTGTTGATGTGGACGAAATGGGTGGGATCCATCGTTAACTGCCTACGTGTATCAGTACGATAGTACACGTGGACAGCGGCTGTCAAGCCCTGTGCTGAGGGTGGGCGGCATCTGCTTCCCACCGCGGCCAACCCCTCTGTCACCTCACGAAGAGCATCGAGGAGATGGCGAAAGAAACGTGAAGCGGCTGCTGGAATTGAGCGGCATCTGTCAGTCGCAGCAGAAGGCCTGGGCGGGTGTTTGGCCGAGCTGTGACCGTCACGCCTTAGCGCACAACGGTAAGGCTTTGTTGAGCCCGGTTGACGCTGCAGGGATTGCTCACAGCGCGGTGGCCCTGGATGGCCGGGTGCAGGCAGCGCGAGGCGCGCATGCTGGCCCTTCTGCAGCGGGAGGCTGCGGCGCGAACCCAGGCCTTCAACATTTGCTCAAGCCGCCCAGCCTGCTGATGAGCGCCCTGTTGACCGATGACAAGATCAAGTTCAGCTCGGGCCGCGCCCAGCCCGCCGAGCAGGCGGGCCCAGCCCGCGCTGCAATGGGATGGGTACACGCAGACGGGCTTGCCTTGCTGTTGTCGGGCAGCGTGCCCGCCCTCTCCTAGCGCTGCCAGGTGTGCCAGGCATGCCCCGAAGCCAGCGAGTAGCGGGCCACCTCCTGCGGCTCACGCGCAAATGCGCCCACGGTGTGCAGGATGCCGATGGATGCCAGCAGCTCGGCGGTCTGCCGCCAGGCGTCGGTCACGCGCAGGGGTTCGTCATTGGGCGGCACGCGCGCCTTCAGGGCGTCGATCAGGCGCATGCCGCCGTTGTCGAAAGGCGTGGTCCCTTCATGGATGCCGCGCAACAGTTCGTTGGCGACGAGCGGGCGGCCGAACAGGATGGCCAGCATCACGAGGCAGGTGGTGGAGCGGCGACCGCTTTCGAAGGCATCGAGTTCGTCGGCCGACTTGCTCGCCTTGATGACGCGATAGACGTTGACCAGCCGCTTGGTCAGGCGCGGCGTGCCAAGCAACGGCGCCAGGGACACGATGAGTTCGCGCTCCTGGGCGCCGATGGTGATGGCGCGGGCGGTTCGCGGCTGTTGCGGCGCGACGGCCGCGGCGGAGCCCTGCGGCACCGGTGGCTGCGGCGGCGTCGGGACTTCGGCAGAAGTGGGCGCAACGGGCAGCGACGACGCGTCGCTCGGGGCCAGGGGCGCCGCGGCCGCAGCGGGCGCGAGCCCGGCCGCCTCGGACGGCGTGGACAGGGCTTGCCCTGCCAGGGCGTCGACGTAGTCGCGCAGATGGGTGGCCCGCATCGGCGCCAGGGCGTAGGTGATCTGGAAGATCTTCTCCAGGTAGTTCTGCGGCGTCGATTCGCGCAGGCCGTCGGCGTCGGCCGCGTGGACCGTGCCCAGCAGTTCGCTGTAGTGCACCTCCRGCGCACGCGTCAGCCAGCGCGAATCCACCGCCACGACGACGACGAACAGGTCCAGCGCCAGCAGCAGGTGCACGGCCTCCAGCATGTTCACCACCTGCGCGGGGCGGCAGCGGTCGAGGTCGTCGACGTAGAGCACGATKCGGTCGATGGGCTTGATCTTCACGGCCCCGTCGGCCGGGGCGGCGGTGTCATCGCCGGCCCCCGGCGTCTCGGCCTTGCGGGCGGCTTCTTCGCGCAGGCGCTTCATGTAGAGCGACAGCTCGCTGAAGTCCTTGTGCACCAGCGAAATGATCCCCTGCTGGGAGCGGTAAGGGCTTGACTGCACGCGCTCCTGCAAGAAGCTGCCGAGCCGGTGCGCCGGGTCCAGCGCCACCTGCTGGTTCATCAACTCGGCCAGTTGCGCGCGGGCCACTTTCACCCGCTCTTCGTTGCTTTCCAGTTCGCGGCGCGCGCGCTCGAGCAGTTGCGCCTTCTCGGCGTCGCCCGCGCTGTCGGAGGCCTTCATGTCCTTCAGGCTGCGCTCGAACTCGGACTGGACATGGCCGAGTTGGTCGGCGAGCGCATCCACCTTGCCCTTGGCCAGCTTGAGCGGCGCGATGACCGCACCCACCAGGCCCGCCACCGTCGTGAGCACCTGGGACATATGCTGCTGCCAGGCCGACAGCCGGGCGGCGTCGATCAAAGACAGCCCAAGCCAGGCCAGGGCCAGGCAGGCCGTGACGGGCAAGCCGATGCGCCAGCCGGGCCGCTCGAGCAACGCGGCGCCAATCTGGCGCAGGCGCTGGCCGGACGCCAGCAGGTCGCGCGCGGCCTTGTCCACGTCGTTGATGGTCTGGATGGGAGCACGCCAGCCGGCCGCCAGCGCCAGCTTGTCGATGCGCTGCTTGACCTCCTTGCCGGCCACGTGGGTCAGGGCTAGCAGTTCCTGCCTGGCCTGCAGCTCCTTCTCGGCCTTGGCCAGCGCGATGCGCCCGGTCTCGACCTGGGCCTGCGCTTCGTGCACCGCACCGCGTGCCAGCGCGATCTGCTCACCCAGCTTGGCGCGGGCCTGTTCGGGGTCGATGTTCTCGTCCGTCGCCGACACCGTGCGCCAGATCTCGTCGAAGATGTTCGTGACGAGGCTGGCCCACAGGTTGGTGTCGGACGCATGCCAGGCGTTGAACTCGATCTGCACGACCGACGCATGYAGCTCGGGCCGTTTCTCTTCGAGCAGGCCGCCGATGTGGCGCTTGATCTGCTCGATGAAAAAGGACTTGCCTGAGCCCCAGTCGCCCAGCAGGCCGATGGACAGCGGTGGCTTGACGTCCTTGTCGAGGATGAGTCGCGCGAACGCAGCCGCCTCGGCGCCGATGCCCAGGCGGTCCTCGCCGACATCGTTCTCCACGGCATAGCCGGCACGCGGCTGCTGGGGCAGGGGCACGCCGGCCTCGCGCCACCACAAGGCCCAATCGCTCGGGGGGCGGCTCACGGTGTCGGCCACCACGTAGCGGTACCAGGCATCGCGCAACTGGTCCAGGGCGTCGCGCCCGCCGGCCACGGCGGGCAGCACGGCGTCATCCGGGCAGAGCAACGCCGCCGTGATAAGGTCACGGCCCCAGATCGTGCGGTACTCCGTGCTGCCCTCCATCGGCCGCTGGGCACGTGCAAGCTGCGTGCGCAGCTCGGGTGCCAGCGTCTCGCCGGGCAGCACCGTCGCAGAGGGCGGCGACAGCCCGGGCAGCGGGCCCATCAACTGCCGCAGGCGCTCGAAGGACTGCGAGCCGCTGTTCGCCTGCGCGCGTGCCACTTCCAGGATGTGTAGCGGCGTGATCGGGGCGCTCCCGGCCAGCGCGTGCGCCGTGCTCAGCACGTGGGCCACGTGGCTTTCCATGCGATTCAGATCGAGCTGCCCGTCTTCCGCAGGCGCGGTGGCGGCGACCTCGGGAGTGAAGGTAGAGCCGCTGGCAGGCTGCACGATCGGCGGCGAAAAGCCGTGGGGCCGTGCGGCTTGCAAGGCCTGGGCCCATTCGATGCGGTCGATGCCCAGGGATTGGAAGTCGGCGTCGTGGTAGCCCGGCGTGGCCAGCATGGCCATCAGCACGTCGGCGACGAAACCGGTGCCGGTCGCCGCGCCGCCCAGCTCGATAGCGCGTGTGGCCGAGGCGGAGAAGGACTCAGGCGTGGGCAGTTCCAGCGCGGGCTGGGCGGCCAGCGCGTCGTAGGCCGTGCGGCTTGACTTGGCCAGCCGCAGCAGCGCTTCCAGCGCCTGGCCCGTCGTCTCAAGCCGCTGGCGCAGCCAGCGCCCCGGGCCACCCTCCGTCAGCGACAAACCCAGCAGCAGCGACGCGAACGTGACCTGCGCGTCCTGCGTCCCTTCGTTGATACGGGCGGCCCGGCGCAACGCGTTCAGCAGTTCATCGCTGACCGCGACCTGCGGCCCGGAGCGAGCGCCGGGCGCGCGCAACTGGATCAGCGAATACGTCCCGGCCTCTTGGCCCGGGCCTGGCTCTGCAACGCGCATTTTCATGTCTTCTCCCTGTTTGGGCGCATGTTCTCCGCGGCCCTTGCCGGACGTCAATGCGTTTCCCGCAGCGGGCGCGCGCCGATCAGGGCGAACCCGAACTCGCCACAATGGGGGCCTTCCGTTTCAAGACCAAACCATGCGCCGCCTGCTCATCGCCTCCGCCCTGTTCGCCGCCTTCGCTGCCCAAGCCCAGAGCCCCTTGGTCAGGGTGGACGACCCCTGGGTGCGCGCCACCGTCGCGCCGCAGAAGGCCACCGGCGCCTTCATGCAGCTGACCTCGGCCAAGCCGGCCAAGGTCGTGGCGGCCAGCTCGCCAGTGGCGGCCATGGTCGAGATCCACGAAATGAAGATGGACGACGGCGTCATGAAGATGCGCGCCGTCGACGCGCTGCCGCTGCCCGCCGGCCAGGCCGTGGCGCTCAAGCCCGGCAGCTATCACGTCATGCTGATGGGCCTCAAGGGTCCGATCAAGGCCGGCGAGACCGTGCCGCTGACGCTGACCGTCGAGGGCGAGGACAAGCAGCGCACGACGGTCGAGATCAAGGCGCAGGCGCGCTGACGCATGGCGAAGATGTACATCGTTGATGCCGCCGACCCCGACGGCTATGTCGCCGCGCTCGGCGGCTGGCAACAGGCCCAGGTGGTGGCGCTGCGCGCGGCCGTGTTGGAGGCGGCGCCCGGCCTGGAGGAGAAGCTCAAGTGGGGCCACCTCGTCTACTTCAGCAACGGCCCGGTGCTGCTGATCCGCGCCGAGCCTGAGCGCGTGCTGTTCGGCTTCTGGCGCGGCAAGCGGTTGCTGCATCTGGAGCCGCGCATGCGCGGTGGCGGCAAGTTCGAGCTGCGCACGCTGGAACTGCAAGAGGACACGCCATTCGAGCGCGACACCGCGTTGGCCTTGGTGAAAGCGGCCGTCGTGCTCAATGCCGAGCTGGGCAACCCGCAGCGGGCGAGCGTCGCGGGCCAGTGAAGCGGGCGTAAAGCCCGTTCAGTTCTGGCCAGGGTTGCCGATAGCCCATGATTACTCCGGAGTTGCCCATGGTCGCCGCCGTCAACACCCAAGCCCCGGCCAGTTCCCTGACTGGCGGCGCCTCCGTCGACCGCACCGAGCAGCCCGCCAAGGAGCTGGACAGCGGCAGCCAGCGGGCCGTGGTCGTCAATATCTCGGTAGAGGGCGCGAAGCGAGCCGGCACTGTCACTCAGGCCGCCCAGGCGGCGCCCAGTGCCCAGAGCCTGCCGGCGCGGCTGGATGATGGCAGCGACGTCCAGGTGACTTCACAGCAACTCCAGGCCAGCGCGCCCAAGGCGCCCCCGGCGGATGCCAGTGACGGCGGCGCAGGCGGTGCGGCGCCTGCCGGCAGCGAGACGCCCGCGGTCAGCACCAGCGCCACCC
>NZ_JBFUMO010000111.1:0-13718 GCF_054049355.1 Roseateles sp. P5_E11
CCCTCCAGCTGAGCCTGGCCGGCGCCCGAGCGCGACCAATCCAAGTCGACCTCGTCATTGACGAGGTCGTTGACTGAGGTGACGAGCTGGCGACAATAAAGCTGGTCGCGGTAATAGCCGACATAGACCCCCACCGGCGCGTCGCCCGTGGCGGGCGCGAACCGGCCACGCAGGACCGCTCTGGGGTTCTTGAAATGGGGGTTCCAGTTGGTCAGGGCTTCGGGCGACCAGGTCCAGCCCGCCAGTTGAGKCGCTGCAAGGCTGGGCTCGCCATGGGCACCCGAGTGCGCGGCCTGGGCCCGCATGCCCGAAGGCAGGGCCGCCAGCAGCAGCGCCGCCACCAGGACCGTCGCGAAGCGCGCAGGCGACAGCCCCAGTCCAGCCGCATCCGGCGAGGCCAGCACGGGCTCGGGGTCGGGGTCCGACCAGCGCGCCCCGATCATGAACATCGCCAGCATGATGAGTCCGAAGAAGACCCAGCCGTAGATGATGTGGTCTACGCCCACGGCGAGCTTGTTGCCCGAAAGATGGCCCAGCATGACGATCATGTAGGCGCGCAACCAGTTGGCCACCAGCGGCGTAACAATGGCCACGCCCACAAAGGCCCACCGCTTGCCGGTCGTGCGGTAATTCAAGTAGGCGAACAGCGTGCCCACCATGACCGAAGCCATCAGGTAGCGGATGCMGCTGCAGGCTTGCACCACGGACCACGAGCCCGACGGAATGACGAACTGCAGCGCCTCGCGGAACACCGGGATGCCGGTGGCGCGCAGGGCAACGATGGTGAAGTCGGCCGTGCGCTCCATCAGCCAAGGCGTCAGGAAGTCGCCGAAAGGCACGGCGAAGAACAGGAAGCCCAACGGGAAGGCAATGCGCCCGGCGGCCTGCGTGCCGATCAGCGCAGGCACCAGGGCCACGGCCATGCCGAGCAACGCGAATTGAGTTGCGGCATTGGCGGCGGCAAGGTCACCGATCAGCCACAGCAGGCCCAGGGGCAGCAAGGCCAGCAACCACCAGGGCGCTGGCCGCGGCGTGATCGACGCCAGCTCGGCGCGCCGACGCCAGACCAGCCAGGCCGAGATTGGCGGCACCACCCAGGCATGGGCAAAGGTCTCGGAACGGTTCCAGATCTCGACCATGGCGGCGCCGGTCGCGAAATACAGGATCGCGAGCAGCCCCCAGGCCAGGGCCAGGCCGAGCAGGGGCAGTCGCCAGGGCTTGGGCAGGGTGATCAAGCAACCTCCAGGTAGCGGTCCAGGCCAGCCAGATGGGCGTCCCAGCTGTAGGCGCCGAGCACGAAGTCGCGCGCCGTACGGCCGGCCGCATTGGCAGCCTCGTGATTGGAAAGCAGCGCGCCGAGGCGTTCGGCGTAGTCCGCTTCGGTATCGGCCGGCTGCAGCCCAGGCTGCACACCCGCCGCGATCGCACGCACGCAGGTACTGGCTGCGACAACCGGACGTGCCATGGCCATCGCCTCCAGCACCTTGTTCTGAATGCCACGCGCCAGCCGCAGCGGCGCCACAACCGCGGCCGCGTATTGCAGATACGGTCGCACGTCGGGCACAGTGCCGGTCACGTTGATGGTGTCGCCAGCGAGCGCCTGCACGGCGGGCGCCGGGCTGCGACCGACGATGTGAAAGCGCAGTGCCGGAAAGCGCTCGCGCAGCGCGGGCAGGATGTCGCTGGCGAACCAGGTCACCGCGTCGACGTTGGGCCAATAGTCCATGGCGCCAGTGAACACCAGCGGCAGCTCGCCGGACGCAAACGGGTTGGTGCGCGCCGCGTCCGGCGTGAAGAAATCGGCATCGACGCCGTTGCCCAGGGCCGCGAGGCGTAGCTTATGGCCGGGGCTCAACGCGCGGAACAGCGCGACTTCGTTGTCGGTGACGAAGAAGCTGCAGGCGGCGCCTTCTGCCACGCGCTGCTCGAAGCCAAGCAGCTTGGCGAACTCGCGGCGGTAGAGCCAGGACATCGGCCAGGCATGCTCGGGTGCGTAATCGCGCCACTTGGCGGAGTCGACGTCGACGAAGTCCACCAGCGTCTTCACGCCCTTCAGGCCGTGCGTGTATTGCGCCATCACGCCGCTGAAGACGACGACGGCATCGAAGCCGACACGGGCCGCGGCGTCGTCCACCCAGGCCTGCAGGCCGGCGTCGCGGTAGTACGGCAGGCTCAGCGCCTCGCCGCTGAGCAGGCCGCGCAGGCTCAGCAGCTTGGCCGAGCGCGGGTTCAGGCGCGCCACATGCACGTTCTTGCACAGCGCGCGCACGCGCGGCAGGTGCTGCTCGTCATCGGGGTCGTCGAGGAAGGTGCCGAGATGGACCTCGTGCCGCGCCGCCAGGTGCTTGAGCAGATGGTAGGAGCGCACCTTGTCGCCCTTGTTGGGCGGGTAAGGCAGGCGGTGGACGAGGTAGAGGATCTTCATGATCCGACGTTCACCCGAGGTTCTTCACGATGAAGGGCCCGAGCCAGTTCGCAAAGCCGATGGGCAGCTTGCGCCAGGCCTTGATCATCAGCTGGTACTTGGGGTTGTTCGGGTTGTTCTGGGGAATCGCGTCGCGCTTGAACAGCCGGTACTCGTAGCTCAGCGGCTGCGGCTCGAAGCCCCAGTTCTTCTTGAACGCATAGGGGCCGGTGCCCTGCTTGCTGCGGCCGTAATCGAAGACCTTGAGGCCCCGGGCGCAGGCCCGGCGCATCAGCTCCCAATACTTGAAATCGTTCGCCGCCAGGTCGCGTGCCGCTTCATCGTCACCGGCGTAATAGGGCAGGCATTCGTCGCGGAAGTAGAACGTCAGCACGGTCGACAGCGGCTTGCCGCTGGGGCTCGTGACGGTCAGCACCTCGGCATCCGCGCCAAATTCGTCCAGCAAGGCCTGGAAGTACTTCTTGGGCATGGCCGGCGTGCCGTGGCGGTGCACGTTGTCGGCGTAGAGGTCGAAGAAGCGGTCGACATTCGCGTCGATCTCGGCCTTGAGCTCGTTCTTGATGCCCTTGCGCACCATCGCTCGTTGCTTGCGAGGGATGGCCAGCATGTTGGCCTCCTCCTCCGCAAGGATCTCCTTGCGGAAGGTCACGTAGAGATCCTGGCGCGGCCAGTCGGCGTGGCGCGTGGGGCCGAGGTTGCGGTATTCGAGGTGCTCGGCGCCCTGCCCTCGCGCGATCTTCTCGGCCTCGGCCTCCAGCGCTGCGGTGGCCTCGTCGTTCAACGCGGCCACGCCGCCATAGACGCCGAACGGCAGGCTCGTGACCGAGTGGCCGAACAGCCGGCTCTTGACCTCGGCCAGCGGCAGCACGCCCTCGATGACACCGTCTCGCTCGGCGTAGAGGAAGAATCCCTTGTGGCCAAACACCGACTGGATGATGCGCAGCCAGCCGCTGCGGTGGAAGAAGGTCGCTTGCGGGTGGGCGAAGACGAAGGCGTCCCAGCGCGCGGACAAGGCTTTGTCTTGCGCGGCCAGGCGCGCAATGCGAAGGGGGGAGTTCATTCAGGCCGGGCTCAGCGAGGGCGCCGAAGCGCGCGGGCTGGCCTCACGGCCGAGGAAGATCTCGTCCATCCGGCCCCAGCGGAAATCGCCGAGCAGCCGCGCGATCCGGTCGTGGGTGCGCGGGATGTTGACGTAATGGCGGAAGCGCGTCTTGGCGTTGATGCCGGGGATGCGCGGCTGCTCGCTGTCGATCTCCCACGGATGGAAGTAGAAGACCGCTGGCTCGCCGTCAATCTCGTTGACGCGGCGGATCATCCAGCGTGACAGCGCATAGGGCAGCAGCCGGAAATAGCCACCGCCGCTGCTGGGCAGGTTGCGCGAGCCCATGCGCAGGGTGGTCACCGGGATCTCGAGCAGGCCCTCGCGCACCGGGTAGGCGAAGCGGGGCGAGTCGGGCATGCCGTAGTGGTCGTGGGCGATGGGGTAGACGCTGCTGGAGTAGCGGTAGCCGGCATCGCGCAGCACGTCGAAGGCCCAGAGGTTGGCCTTGCCAATGGAGAAGCTCGGCGCACGGTAGCCGATGACGGGCACGCCGCCCAGGTCCTCGAGCATTTTCTTGGCACGGCTGATGTCGTCCAGGAAGGCCGTCGGGCTGAGGTCGCTGGCACGCTCGTGGCCATAGCCATGGCTGGCCAGTTCGTGCCCGCCGGCCACGATGGCCTTCACCACCTGCGGATAGCGCTCGGCGATCCAGCCCAGCGTGAAGAAGGTGGCCTTGACCTGCTTGGCGGCCAGCAGCGCGAGGATGCGCTCGATGTTGCGCTCGACGCGGCATTCCAGGCCGTTCCAGTCCTCGCGCTTGATGTAGGGCGCGAAGGCGGAGACCTGGAAGTAGTCTTCCACGTCAATGCTCATCGCATTGCGCAGGGCCGGAGTCTTGGTGGGCATCAGCATGATCGGGACTCCATCAGTGCTGCTTCACGGCGTCCACCAGCTTCTGCAGCAGCGCCAGCGTCTGGAGATTGATGCGCTCCAGCCGCATCATGCTGCGCTCCAGGCGCTGCAGGCGGTCGGTGTGGTGATCGGCGCTGAGGGCCGCGATCTCGCTGGACAGGCCATCGACCTCGGCGACGCTCAGCTTCAGCCTGGACACGTCCAGTGCGCCAGGTGCACTGTCCAGCGCACCGGGGCGGCTGTCGGGCAGTTTGGCTGGCGTGCTGTCCAGCGGGCTGACGTCGCTGTGGCGCGGGATCTCGCTCTCCTGGGCGATGTCGCGCAGCACTTCCTTCACGTCCGCCAGCGTCAGATGGCTGCGCCCCTGCATGAAGCCCAGCAGCAGCAGGCGGTCGCACAGGCGATTGATGCGGCGTGGGATGCCGTTGCTGGCCTTGTGGATGGCCGGGAAGGCGTCGTGGTCGAAGGTCGGCTTGCCGGCGGAGCCCGCGCACTTCAGGCGGTGCTCCATGTAGCGCTGGGTCTCGTCTTCGTCCAGCGGGCCGATGTGGCAGGTCGCCGCGACGCGCTGGCGGAACTGCTCCATCTCGGGCTTCTGCAGGATGCCGCGGAACTCGGGCTGGCCGACGAGAAAGGTCTGCAGCAGCGACTGGTTGGCAAACTGGAAGTTGGACAGCATGCGCAACTCCTCGACCGCGCGGGCCGTCAGGTTCTGCGCCTCGTCGACGATGAGCAGGCAGCGCTTGCCCTGGGTGACCTGGTTGACGAAGAAGGCTTCCAGCGTCATCAGCAGCTCGGACTTGGGCGCATCCTTGACGCGCACGCCGAAGGCCGCGCCCACCATGCGCAGGGTGTCCTCGGCGTCGAGCTGGGTGGTCACGACATTGCCGATGACGACGTTGCTGCGGTTCAGGCTGTCCAGCAGGCCGCGCAGCAGCGTGGTCTTGCCGGCACCGATCTCGCCGGTGATGACGATGAAGCCGTCATTGCGCAGCACGCCATAGTCCAGATACGCCTTGGCCCGGCGGTGCTGCTTGCTGCCGTAGTAGAAGTTCGGGTCCGGGCTGAGCTGGAAGGGCTTGCTGCTCAGGCCATAGAAGGCTTCGTACATGTCAGTTGTCCATTACGCATTCTCGGCGCACGAAACCGGCGTCTGCGGGGCCGAGCGCTGGGCCGCTCCCGAGCCGGCCCGTTTGGCGATGTGCTCGCGGCTCGATGCCGCGAGCATCGCCGTCCCCACGGGGGACCGGCTGGGCGCGCCCGCGTTCAGCGGGGCGAGACCGGACGAGGGGCTCCAATTTCATTTCAGAACTGTTGCGTCAGGTTGGCGTAGGCCGCATTCTCGGAATAGGGCCTGACACCTTCGAAGCGGCTGTGGCGCGCACCAAGCTGAATGCTGATGCGCGAACCCAGGCGGCTGTTCCAGTTGGCCACCAGGCTGGTCAGCTGGGTGCGGCGATTGCTGGAGTCGCCGATGGTCTCCTGGCGCGAAGCCGTCAACGACACCCCCGACACCGGCGTGAGCTGGTAGCTGCCCGACAACGAATAGGAGCGCTGGTCGATGCGCGAGTTGTTGGCCAGATCGCCCTGGTTCAGATTGTCCCCCAGGCGGCTGGTGACGGAACGGCTGACCGTGGCCGTCACGTTGCTGCGCACGCCCTGGAGGGCAAAGCTGAGCATCTGGTTGCGCAGCTGGCTCGGCCCGGTGGACAGGAAGCCCACCGCGGCCTGCGCATCGGGCGACAAGCCCTGTGACAGCAGATAGGCACGCACCAGGGTGTCGCGCTTGATCGGGTCCGGCTCCAGCGATGCGAACAACAGGAAGTACAGGTCGTAGTTGGTCCGCACGCCGCCCGTGGCGCCAGCGTTGCCCAGCGTGACGTTGCGGGAGTCCGAGAAGCGCCAGACCGAGTTGCGCATGCGGTGTTCGAAGCTCAGGCCGTGGCTGTTGCCATAGCTGTGACGCTGCCAGTTGCCATTGACGCGCGTACGCGGCGTGGGCGTCCAATCGGCGGTCAGGCCGCCCGTGAGCCCGGTCTGCTCGCCGCCGCTGCGGCTGAGGTAATCATTGCGCTCCTGGCCCGCATTGACGCTGAAGAGCCAGTCGGGGTTGGGGTGGTAGTTCAGGCCCGCCGTCGCCGAGCTGGTGCGGTTGGAGAACGCAGCCTTGGGCCGTACCTGCTGTGTGTTCGCCTGAAGGAACCAACTCAGCACGCCGGCGCTGAGCTGTGCGATGCGCATGGAACCACCGCTGCCGTGACTGTCGCCCAGGGCGCTACCGCGCACCTCGGTGACCGAAAGATTGCCACGCAGATCCACGCTGGCCAATCCACCCAGCTGGCCGTGCAGCAACGGTGAGACGTTCAAGGTGCCCGTCTCGCGCCGGTTGGGGTTGTCCAAAGCGGACACCGAGCCTTGCGAGCCCAGCGTGGGTGCCGCCTGTGAACCGAAGGCCGTCGCGTTCTGCTGCCCGATGCTGGCCTGCGCATCGACAAGGAAGGTACGAGGAATGATCTCGGCCTGGGCGTTTGCCGTCAGCGCGTTCTGCAGCTGGGACTTGTAGGTCGTCTTCAGGTAAGTGACGCCGTTCAGCGAGTAGTCCAGGCTGCCGCGCAGCGCACCCGTATTGCGCACGATGCTGACGCCGGGGGATACCGTCGCAATCACCGCCGCGTCCTTTTCTTGATCGTCGAGGCGCAGGTTGTCGGTCCAGCTCAGTGACACGCCGATGCGAGGCTGGATGGCGCCACCGCCGGCACCAGCAGCAGCGTCTCCCTGCTGGGCGTGAGCCGCGATCGCACAAAGGGCGAGGGCCAGAGGCAGATGGCGCGGCTCAGGTCTGGGCCGAGTCATTGCTGCCATAGCCGTATCCGTAGCCGTAGCCATACCCGTAGCCATACCCGTAGCCGTAACCACCGGCAGCGTTGGGGCTGGCCTGGTTGAGCAGCATCATCTTGACCGGGCAGGTTTCGATGGCGGCGAGGGCCTGCTGGACGGCGCTCTGCGCCGTCTTCTCGGCATGGACGACGATGACGATCTGGCCCATGTGCGAAGCCAGTACGCGTGACTCCGTCGTCAGCAGCAGCGGCGGCGAATCGAAAATGATGATGCGGTCGGGATAGCGCTTGGCCATGTTGTCCAGCAGATGGCGCATGGCGTCGCTGGCCAGCAGTTCGGTCGCACGCGGGTGGGGTGTGCCGCTGGGCAGGATGGTCAGCTTCTCGACATTGGTGCGCAGCAGCACCTCGGACATCTCGACACGCTCTTCCAGCACGTCGAGCAGGCCGGGGCCTTGCGGCAGGCCCAGCATGCGCAACACCGACGGGCGGGCCACGTCGGCGTCGACCAGCATGACCGTGTTGTCCAGTTCGGCCGCGATGCTCAGCGCGAGGTTGATGGACGTGAAGCTCTTGCCTTCACCGGCCAACGCACTGGTCACCATCATCAGGTTGGCGTGGTTGATCGTCGCGGCGCCCTTGCCCATCGCGTTCTTGATCAAGGGGCGCTTGATGACCCGGTACTGGTCGCCCGTTTGCGAACGCGGCGTGTGGGGCATCAGGAAGCCCTGCGCGGCCAGCGCCACGACGTCCAGCTCCACGCGTTTGGACGACGGATGGAGCCCATCGTCCAGGACCGAGATGCCCACATGGGGCCGAGGCTCTGCCTGCGGCTGCGCAGGCAAAGCGGCGGCGGGCGCGGCCAAGGGCGCGACGACCGGCGGCTGCGCCGCCGCTGGCTGCGCCTGCTCGTCGCCGGGCAGCACAACGCCGGCCTGGCGCAGTTGCTCGAGCCGCTTGGCGGCTTGTTCAATCAGGCTCGTCATGTCAAACCACCTGCCGGCTCAGTTGCACAGCCAAGACCGTCAATGCGACGGCGAACATCGCCAGCAGCCCTCCGGCCCCCGCGGAGAAACGAATCAGGTCGACGCGCTGGCGGGCACGATCAGCATCCGTCACAAGCCGCGTCACGACACCCAGGATGGGCAATTCCACGCGGGTGCGCAGGTCGTTCGCGTCATGGAAGACGGGGCGCAGCTGGCTGGCGGCAAAGGTCGTGAACAGGCCGACGCCCAGGGCCGCCGCCATTGCACCGGCGAGCAGCAGCAGGCGGTTCGGCGCGACCGGCTTGGGATTGGCGCGCGGCGGGTCGATGACGCGGAAGTCCGCCACGCCGGACGCCACATCAAGCTCGCCGGAGATCGACGCCTGTTCGCGGCGCTGCACCAGATCCTCGTAGTTCTTCTTGTGAATCGCGTAGTCGCGGTTCAGCTGGGCAGCCTCGGCCTCAACCTGAGGTGCCGTCTTCAGCGCCACCAGGGCCTGAGAGTAGCGCCCCGAGTATTCGTCGACGCGGGCGCGCAGGGCCGCGACCTGGACTTCGGTCGTCACCAGGACGCGCACCAGTTCCTGCGTGGCCAGGCTGCCGCTGTTCTGGCCCACGGAAGCCGTCGGGACATTCATGGCGGCCTTGCGCAGCTCGGCGAGCTCGCGCTTTCTCTGCTCCTCGAGATCCTTGATGAGCTTGCGCGTGGCGATGATGTCGGGGTGCTGGTCGGTGTAGCGCTGCAGCAAGGCGTCGAGGCTGCGGCGATGCTCCGCCAGGCGGGCGTCGAGTTCAGGCGTGCTGACGTTGGCGTTGGATTCCTGAATCAGGCTCTGGGCCGTCGTCTGGGCGCCGCCGCGGGCCTTCTCGGCCTCCAGCTGGGCCTTGGCGGCATCGCGCGCATTGACAGCCTCGCGGAACTCCAGGCGGGCGCGCTCCAGCTGGCCACTCAACTCCGCGATATGAGCCGCGGAGTCCTTCCCGTCACCCGACATATTGGACAGGTTCTTGAGCCGGAATTCCTTGAGCCGTGTTTCGGCCTCTTCCAGCTTGGCCTCATAGGACTTGATCTGCTCGTTGATGAAGGTCGTTGCCGTCGAGGTGCCCACGCGCGTCTGGCCCAGGCTGGATTCGACAAAGATCGACACCAGCGCCTGCACGACACGCTTGGCCGTTTCCGGATCGCTGTCGCGGTAGCCGAGGATGTAGAGGTTGTCCCGTCCGCTGCTCTGGATGGACAGATTGCTCGTCACCGTCTCGATGGTGGATTCCTGCTGGGCCTTGGACTGGTTCTTCAAGTCCAGGTCGGCCATGCGGACCAGCTTTTCGACATTGGGCCGGCTGATCAGCGTGCGGCTCAGCATCATCACCTGCTGCTCGACATTGGGCTGCACGGCAAGGCCGGACATCAGTGGCTTCAGGATGGACTGGGTGTCCACGTAGATGCGGGCGCTGGCCTCGTAGCGGTCAGGCAGCACGAACACCACCACGGCGCCGACCAGCCCGGCCACCCAGGCCACGACCAGGCCGACCCAGCGGTATTTCCACATCCGCCGGACGATGATCAGAAGCTGACCAATCAGCAATTCCATGGGGAACAGTCTCGGTTAAAGCTATGGCGAGGAGAGGCCGGCAGCGAACGCAGGTCCTCTCCCTTCAATTCAGAACAGGCTCTGCGGAATGATGAGGATGTCGCCCGGCCGCATTTCGACATTGGCCGACACGTCACCGCGCTTGATCAGGTCCTTCAGGCGCACCGAGTACTGCTTGTTGCCCTCGGCCGTGCGCAGGATGGTGGCRCTGTTGCCGGATGCAAAGTCCGTCAGGCCGCCGACGGCGATCATCACATCCAGCACCGTCATCTTCTGCTTGTAGGGCAGGAATTGCGGCTTGGCCGCCTCGCCGACGACGCGGATTTGCTCGCTGTAGGGGCCAATGAAGCTCGTGACGATGACAGTGACGACCGGGTCCCGCACGTATTTGCCGAGCTGCTTCTCGACTTCACGAGCCACCTGCACCGAGGTCTTGCCCTGCACGACCATCTCGTCCACCAGCGGGGCGGCGATCTTGCCGTCCGGGCGAACCGGCACCGACATCGACAGCTCCGGATTGCGCCAGACCTGGATATTGAGGTTGTCACCCGCGCCGATGATGTAGCTGTAGTCATCGTTGGCCACTGCCGCCGGCGCTGGCGGGAAGCTGGTGCTGGCGCAGCCGGCCAGCACGCCGATGGCAAGCATTGCCAGGGCCCGGCCCCACCACGCGCCGGCTGCCTTTGCCGCCCTCTGCGAGCCTCTTGCCGACGTCATTTGCGCATCACGGTTGTTGGAAGCGTTCAAGGCGAGTCCTCTGTGGGTCTGTTCATCGAAGGCCCCCGCAAACCGTTGCAGTCGAGAGGGAACGGCAAAACCTGCCGTCACCCAGGGCCAAAGCCTTGGAATGATGCCATAGCCCCACCCCATGTCTGGCAACCTAAATCGGGGGCTTCCCCCGGGCAACGCGGACTTTCACACGCGCGCGGCGACCGCGAAATCCGCTCAGGCGTCGGGTGCCCGAGCCAGGTTGTAACGCCCCGGAGCAATCAGATTGTCCGGGTCGAACACGGATTTCAGCGCCCAGGCAGTGCGCCAGAACGAATCCTGGGGGTCGACCACGTCCTCCATCATGTCCGCCCGCGCCCGGTACACCTCCAGGCCGCAACTGCGTAAATATTCCCACAGCGCCCGCGCGCAGGCTCGGGCGTTTGCAACCGCAGCCGCGTCGCCGCGGTCAAACAACAGATTGGCCACCGCCACCAGCGAGGTGGTCGTCTCGATATTCAGCGTCACATAGAGCTCATGGCCAAATCCGGCGGCAACCGCTTTCATGGCATCGACGACCTTCACCACCGCCCCGCCCGCCATGGGCAGCGCCGGGTTGATGAAGATCAGGCCGCAACCGGAAGCGTCCAGTTCCCGCGCCGGCAGCTGCGGCTGGCCATATCGCCATAACAGGTTGGTGATGGCKGCATCGGTCGGCCGGCCATCCGCCAAACCCTGCAAGGGCCGGATGGCCGAAATAGCCGCCGCATTGGCGCGCGCCCAGGGCCACAGGTTTCGCAAGGGATTCAGCAGCCGAAAACCGGCCGCCAGCTTGGCATCGTCCACCACGGTCAGCTTGGCCATGCCGCCCAGGACCCGCCTGACCTCGGCAATCGCGGCCTTCACCTGGGCGGCGCTGCCGGCGACGCCGCCCAGGCTGGTCCATTCATAGGGCGCCACCGTCGCCAGCGCCCGATCCGCCTCGGCCGCCAGGTCACTCTCCGCAACACCGCAGGAAATACGCAGGTATTCACTGATGCCCGACATCATGCTGGCCCGCGTGCGCGCCTGATTGCCGACGTGAGTCACGCCAGCCATGACGCCCAGCCGCTTCAGCAGCGCCAGGCCATCCAGGAATTCCCCTAACTTCGAGACATCACGCAGGGCCAGCGACACGGCAACCGAGCGGGCCGGCCGCGRCAGCAGTTTCAGGCAGGCGCTGGTGACGATGCCGTAATTGCCCTGGAAGAACAGGCCATCCAGCATCGGCCCGAGGCCATAAGGGTGGGCATGCGCAAGCGGCGAATCCTCGCCCAGGCGGCGAAACCCGGTCCGCAGCAACTCCCCTCGGCCGGTCACCACCTCAAGCCCGAAAACATCCTCGCGGCGCGGCCCCAGATATCCCAYGCCCCGGTCCAGCGCATTGCCGAGGATGCTGGTGTCCACCGACGAACCCGTCACGTTGAAGCTCAGGCCCGGGCAGGACTCGCTCAGGAATTCGTGCAACTGCCGCTGCGTCACCCCAGGTTCGATGACCGCGACAGGATTCGCTTGCGAGATCTCTGCCGCATTGCGTATGCGGTTCATGCCGCTCAGATCCAGCAGCACGGCGCCTGCCTGGGGTGGCGCAGCCGAGCCATACCCCCAATTCAAGCCGGTCGATAGCGGGTAGAGCGAAATCCCCCGGCGGCGCGCCTCGTCCACGCAAGCCTTCACCTCATCGACAGTCGTGGCCCGCCAGCAGTCCAGCTCCCCGCGGTCCCAGCCGGTCACATTGCCAGAGTTCCGCCGCGTCACTCCATGCTCGCCTGACAGTCCGTCCACACTATCTCCCTGCCCGCCTGCCTGAGACGGGTGTCGGAGGACTTTACAGCGACCATCAACCGGCCCTCAAAACACCGGCAATACGTCATCCAAGAGCACAGCAACTCGTTGTTTTAAAAGGGAAAGCAGGCGGCATCTTCGAAGCTGGCACGCGACCTGCTTATTACCCAGCGTCCGGGGCCGCGCCCCAACTTCTAGCAAGTGAATCAAGGAGATTCAAATGAGCAAGACCCTGAAGACGCTGGTTGCTGCAGCGGCCCTCGCAGTGGCCACTGCCGCATCCGCCACCCCCATCATCGGCAAGACGAGTGTCAGCCTGGGCCAAGTGATCGTGTCCTTCGGCACCGTCAACTGGGTTCCGGATCCCGCTCCCGATGCTTACCAGACCGCTGGCAAGACCTACGGCCAGTTCGCCACCAAGCAACTGGGCGGCACCGGTTCCTTCAATGACCCGGCGTTCGGCACGATCTTCGCTCCGACCGCTGGCTGGGTGCAAGACATGACCCAAGCTGCGGGTCCGAACAATGTGCCTATCGGCGTGAACGGCACGCCGATCCCCAACTTCCTGCACTTCGATGCCAAGCCGAACTGGCTGTTCAGCGAAACCTACCTGGCTCCCGGCCAGTTCGGTTCGCCCTTCATCTTCACCGACAACGCCGGCAATACGTCGGTCACGATGAGCATCCTTGGCCGTGCGTGTGATGACACCAACGCCAACAAGAGCTGCGACATCGGCGAAGACGAAACCAAGTGGACGGGCATCTTCTCGGCGCAGTACACGAACACCTCGACTGCAGCCCTGGTTGCCATCATCCTGGGTGGCGGCACCCTGGATCAGAACGACTGGTCTGCCACCATCGAAGCCACCAAGCTGCCTGAGCCCGCCACGGTGGGTCTGGTGGGTCTGGCTCTCGCTGGCCTGGGCTTCGCCGGCCGCCGTCGTCAAGCCAAGTGATGTGAACAGCGACGCCAGTCGTCGCTGCTCCGCACTCAGAGAACCCCGCCACGGCGGGGTTTTTTATTGGCCGCGCGATTTGTCTCGCTTGGACGGACAGTCGCCCGTCGACGCTGGTCAGCGGTCGATGTACTTCAGCATGGGCGCTGCATCGCGGATCAGCACGGCGTAGCTGATGCCCGTGGGGGCGCTGAGCGCGGCCTCCCGGGTTCCCTTGATGGCCCCGCCCTGCAGGACGCCGATCACTTCGCCGGTCTCGATGTCCAGCACCGGCCCGCCACTGTTGCCCGGGAAGGCCAGGACATCCAGCTGCAACACCTCGAAGGCACCGGCACGCAGTTGCCGCACCGCGCGTTCGGTCAGGCCCGAGGGCGCGGCGGCGGGCGGCACGATGGCCGTGCGCGCCGACACGATGCCTCTGTGCGTCACGTGCACGTC
>NZ_JBFUMO010000112.1:0-13671 GCF_054049355.1 Roseateles sp. P5_E11
GTGTCGGGCTGCATGCCGGGCGCCAGCTCGCTGACGTCGTCGACCAGGCGCTTGAGCCTTTGCACATTGGAGGCGACCATCCTGGTCAGCTGCTCGGCGCGCCCGCCGGCGACGTCCTCGGCCAGCAAGGCATTGGCCTGGGCGATGGCCGCCAGCGGGTTGCGAATCTCGTGAGCGATGCCGGCCGACACCCGGCCCATGGCGGCCAGTTTCTCCTGGCGGGTACGCGCCAGCAGCTCGCGGTTGTCCTCGACGAACAGCACGCACAGCTCCTCGCTGCCCTCGCGCTGGCGTGTGAAGCGCAGGCGCAGGCGCAGGCTGCGCGCGGCGCCGCTGTCCAGCGCCAGCGCCACGTCGACTTCCGCTCCTCCATCACCGGCGTTGCCGCCATAGGCTCGCTCCAATGCGAGCACCAGAGGCTGCCAGTCGGCCCGCCCGCGCAACTGCCAGCTCAGCTCTCCGCTGGCGGCGCCCAACAGGCTGCGCGCCGCCGGGTTCATCGCGCGGATGCGGCCACGCCGGTCGACGACGAGCACGCCCTCCTGCATCTCATCGATGACCAGGCGGTTCAGCAGCTCCTGCTGGCGGGCGAGCGCCAGGCTGCCCCGTGCGGCCTTCTCCTCGCGAGCGAGCCGCGCGCTGAGCTCACCGGCGAGCAGGCTCACGGCGAACAGGCCGCTGCCCACCAGGCCGGCCTGCGTCGTCTTCAGGCCCACGTCCAGGCCGGCCAGCAGCGACCAGGCGGCCGCACCGAGCAGGCCCAGCGTTGCCATCGCCGCTGTAGCCAGCGCCAGCATGCGCGGGCTCAGCACGGCCGCCATCAGCACCGGCATGACGAAGAGGGCGCCGTAGTTCACCCCACTCGGGTCCAGCGCATGCAGCACGCCGAACAGGATCAAGTCCACGCCGATGGCGCTCCACCAATGGGGGCTGCTGATGCGCGCCAGGCTGCGCGCCGAGGCGCCCCGCCGCAGCTGCGGCGCCAGCCACAGGGCCAGGGCTGCCATGGCATAGGACAGGCTCAGAGCCAGCGTCGAGCGCGCCGGCGTCGTGCCGAGAACGACCGAGATCAGTTGGGCCATCACCAGGGCCAGGCCCAGGGCTGCACGCGCCGACAGGAAGGCGCGGTAAAGACGCTCGAACGAAGCGCTGGCCTCGGCCGGCGGCTCCGCCGGCGGCTGCTCGACGAACCAGCTGCCGGCGCCGGCCACCGTCAGGCCTGCCCCTCGCGGGCCTCGAAGCTGGTGCGATGCGCCGAGCTGCAGAACACGCCACCCTTGCCCGGCAGCGCCTCATCGACGGGCAGATGCATGCCGCATTCGGCGCAGCGCAGCATGGCTTGCGGCGGCGCCGGCGGCTGGGGCTTGCGCGCCTCGGGTTCGCGCGGCCGGCCGCGCTTGATGCCCAGCACAAAGAACAGGCCCGCCAGCAGGGCCAGCAGCAGCAGGTATTTCATGCGCCGCCTCCGTTGACACCGCGCTGCAGGATGACCTCCAGYACGAAGCGCGAGCCGGCGTAGGACAACAGCAGCAAGGCCGCGCCGGCGTAGAGCCAGCGCGTCGCACGCCGCCCGCGCCAGCCGTAGATGCGCCGCCCGACCAGCAGGCCGGTCAGCACCAGCCAGCCCAGCACGGCCAGCAGGTTCTTGTGGTCCCAACGCCAATGCGGCGTGAACCACCATCCCAGCAGAATGGCCAGGGACAGCACGCCGACGCCGGCGGCCACGAACTGGAAGGTCAGGCGCTCAAGCCGCAGCAGCGGCAGCCCGGCCGGTGTCGACTGCTTGCGGCGCAGCTGCATCTCGGCGCGGTTCATCAGCGCCGCATGCAGCACCGCCACGCCAAACAGGCCGTAGGACGCCAGGCCCAGCACCCAGTGCAACGGCGCCCAGGGCGACGCGGCCAGCGGCCGGCTCTCGCCGGGGAAGCCCCAAGCCAGCAGCACGGCCGCCGCCGCCAGCCAGGCCAGCACGCGCCGCACGCTGTGCAGGGGCAGGAAGCGGCTTTCAACCAGATAGACCGTCAGCACCAGCCAGGTCGTCATCGACAGCGCCGGCGCGAAACCGAAGCGCGCGCCCGGTTCGGCCAGGCCGTAGCCACTGATATCTATATAGAGGGCAGCGAACTGGGCCGTCCAGGCCAGGGCCATGGGCGGCACGGACCGCAGCGGCCGCCGCACGGAGGCATCGTCGCCGGCTCGCGCGCGCAGCAGGCCAACCCAGACATATCCCAGCAGCGCCAGCGCGCTGGCGACGGCCAATGCCGGCCCGGGGCCGAGGCTTTGGGCGCCGGCTGCGGCGTCTCCAGCATCGGCAAGAAGGGCGGGCGATAAACTCATGGCTGCAGTGTACTTTTGGCCTGCCGCCGTTCTGGCGGTCCAGGAGGCTGTCGGGCTTTGGGCGGGGTGCGCGCCGAGGCGAGTTGCGAGGCCAGGCTAGGCGTCGACGAGGCGTTGGGTGGGGCCCAGCAACGAGTCGGCAAGACGCATGGCCCCGCAAATCGCCTCGGCCCTYCGGGTTGGRTCTGCAAGGGGGCTGATGCGTTGTTGCTCCTCCTCGCGGGCACGAGCCCGCAGCGTCGTCGCGCCTAGCCTCAGCCCCCTTGCAGATCCAACGTGCACCCCGCCCAAAGCCCGACAGCCTCCTAGCCCACCTCCCCACCATGGCATCCAACCTCACCGACCGCCTGAGTCGCCTCGTCAAGACGATGCGCGGGCAGGCCCGCATCACCGAGAGCAATGTGCAGGACATGCTCCGCGAGGTGCGCATGGCCCTGCTGGAGGCCGACGTGGCCCTGCCGGTGGTGCGCGACTTCATTGCCCGCGTGAAGGAGAAGGCTCTGGGCCAGGAGGTCGTCGGCTCACTGAACCCCGGCCAGGTGCTGGTCTCGGTCGTGCACAAGGAACTCGCCGCGACCATGGGCGAAGGCGTGGCCGACATCAACCTCGCCGCCCAGCCGCCCGCCGTCATCCTGATGGCCGGCCTGCAGGGCGCCGGCAAGACGACGACGACGGCCAAGCTCGCCAAGCACCTGATCGAGAAGCGCAAGAAGAAGGTGCTGACGGTCTCCGCCGACGTCTACCGCCCGGCAGCCATCGAGCAGTTGAAGACGGTGACCAGGCAGGCCGGCGCCGAATGGTTCGAGTCCACGCCCGAGCAAAAGCCTCGTGACATCGCGC
Organism: Roseateles sp. P5_E11; assembly: GCF_054049355.1. Classification (NCBI taxonomy): domain Bacteria; kingdom Pseudomonadati; phylum Pseudomonadota; class Betaproteobacteria; order Burkholderiales; family Sphaerotilaceae; genus Roseateles; species Roseateles sp. P5_E11. Next base: position 3,178 of record NZ_JBFUMO010000112.1, read on the forward strand.
TGGCCGCGCTGGACTACGCCAAGCGCCACTACATCGACGTGCTGCTGGTGGACACCGCCGGCCGCCTGGCCATCGATGAAGCGCTGATGGCCGAGATCAAGGACCTGCATGCGGTGCTGAACCCGGTCGAGACGCTGTTCGTCGTCGATGCCATGCAAGGCCAGGATGCGATCAACACCGCCAAGGCCTTCAAGGACGCCCTGCCGCTGACCGGCGTCGTGCTGACCAAGCTCGACGGCGACTCCCGCGGTGGTGCGGCGCTGTCGGTGCGCCAGATCACCGGTGCGCCGATCAAGTTCGCCGGCGTGTCCGAGAAGATCGACGGGCTGGAGGTCTTCGACGCCGACCGCCACGCCGGCCGCGTGCTGGGCATGGGCGACATCGTGGCCCTCGTCGAGCAGGTCACGGCCAACGTCGACATGGCCAGCGCCCAGGCGATGGCCGACAAGCTCAAGAGCGGCAGCGGCTTCGACCTGAATGACTTCCTGCAGCAGATCGCGCAGATGAAGAAGATGGGCGGCCTGGGCGGCCTGATGGACAAGCTGCCGCAGAACATGATGGGCAACAAGCAGCCCGGCCAGGCCGACATGGACCGCGCCGAGCGCGACATGAAGCGCATGGAAGGCATCCTGCGTTCCATGAGCGCCAAGGAGCGCTCACACCCGGCCCTCTTGATGGATGGCAAGAGCAAGGCCAGCCGCAAGCGCCGCATCGCCACCGGCGCCGGCGTGCAGATCCAGGACGTCAATCGCCTGCTGAATCAGTTCGACCAGATGCAGCAGATGATGAAGAAGATGAAGGGCGGCGGCCTGATGAAGATGATGAAGCGCATGGGCGGCATGAAGGRCCTGCCGGGGATGTAAACCCGCAGGCTTGCACTCTCGATCGTTCGTTCGATCCGCGCGCAGACAGCCTGTCGTCAGCAGGGACACAAGTCCACACACTTGGTCCCAAGGTCGAGGGACAACGGAGCATGGTCAAGAACCGGCGCGGCCGCTAGCGTCGCGCGCATGCTGAATCTCCACCTTCCCCTCGCCGTCAGCGCCTGGCTGAGCAACCTCACCGGGCAAGGCAGAGCGCCTCGCAAGGACGCCAGCGACACCGTGATGCAGTGGCCGCCCACCGCTGCGCGGGTGCTGGTGAGCGCGGAGCGCCATGCCCACAAGTGCATCGCGCAAGCCCTGGCACTGGAACACCCCAAGGGCTTCCTGCTGGCCCATGTGCCGCTGCACAAGCTGGTGCGGGTGCCCAAGCAATACTCCTACCGCGAGTGGCTGTCGCGCACGGGCTTGCTGACCGTCGACTTCGCGCTTTGCGACGAACACGGCTATGCGCGCTCCGTCGTTCTCCTGCCCGTCGCCGACGAGCCTCGCCATTCCAGAAAACGGGATCGCCTGTTGCGCGTGCTGGGCGCCACCGAGCTGGCGGTCACACCGTGGAACCGGGAATGGCAGAACGAGTCCAGCGACCGGCTGCGTGACACGCTGTTCCCCAAGCCGCGCGCATCCGGCTACTACGCCGATACGCCGCACGCGCATTAGCCGAACATCAGCAGGGCCGCACAGCCCAGCAAGCCCAGACCGCCGAGGCGGTTCAGCCAGGGCCCGTCGGGCATGCAGGCCCGACGGCGCAGCAGGGCCGCACCTGCGATCAGCAGCGCGAACCAGCCGATGTTGATCAGCTCGAACAGCAGGCCCAGGCGCATGAAGCCGCCCAGCCAGTCGGTGTTGTCAACCGTCAGGAAGAGCGGAAAGAAGGCGCCGAAGAACAGGATGGGCTTGGGGTTGAGCAGCGTCAGCAGCAGGGCCGGACCGAAAGCGCCGCTGGCCTTCCCGCTGGATTTCTCCTCCATGGTGGCAGGCGCCGCAGCGCTGCGCAGCATGGTCAGCCCAAGCCATGCGACATACAGCGCGCCGACCGTCCGCAACGCCACCAACGCCGCCGGCCATTGCTGCAGGAGGCTGCCCAGCCCCAGGCCAGCCGCCATGATCAGCAACAGATCGCCGGCCACCAGGCCGCCAACGGCCAGCATGGCGCGAGGCACCGCCATGCGCACCTGGCCCAGCACATAGAGCGTCGCCGGCCCCGGCACGACGATGACGAGCAAGGCTGCCAGCAGGAAGGCGCCAAGGTGTTGGACGCCGTTCATGCGCCCACCCCTTCACCAGCCAGCGCTGCTGCGTGCGTGTCGATGAGGGCATCCAGCCAGTCGTCCAGGGGATCAAACAGCCAGCCCAGCGCCGTCGCGCGACCGGTGTCCAGCGCGTGAAGCGCGGCGTAGTCGAAAGGGCTCGCACCGGCACCAGCTTTCGGCGTCATCAGCGCCTCGCGCCCCAATCTTGTCGCGATACGCGCATGCAGTTGTGGCGCCGTCAGCGTGCCGCGGCTCGCGACGTTGAGCGGGCCGAGAAAGTCCTGGCGGCCAGCCCAGACCAACAGCGCCACCACGCCAGGCACATCGATGAAGGAGGTCGCGCCCGGCACCGCCGCATGCAGCAGCGGTTCGCCACGGAGGACCCGCTCGACATAGCCGCGCAGCCGGCCGGTGAAATCCTCCGCGCCGCCCAGCACGTGGGCCAGCCGAAGCGTCGCGACCGGCAGCTCCCGAGCCCCCAGCAGCTGGACCTCGGCGCGACGCTTGCCGTCGCCATAGGCCGTCGGCGGCTTGTCCACGGACCGCGCCAGGTCGAGATCCTCCTCTCGATAGGCGCGCGCCAGCTGGCCATGCCGCGCGTCATAGACCTCGAGCGTCGACGTCATCAGGTAGCGGCCGACCTTGYCGGTGAACAGGCGTGCGGCGAGTGCGGCTTCATCCGGGCCGTAGCACATCTGGTCGTAGACGACGTCAAAGCGCGCATCGCTGAATGCAGCCTGCATCGCCGTCGCGTCGCCACGGTCCACCGCGACGCGGCGCACGCGCACGCCGAAGGGATCGGGCGTGCGGCCTCGCGTCGCGATCGTCACGCGGTTGCCAGCAGCGAGCAGTGCCTCAACAAGAGGAATGCCGAAAAATCGGGTTCCGCCGATGACCAGGATTTCTTGACTCATGACTCGTCCGTGGAGTGATGGCCAGCAGTCTTCCCCTGCGGGGCGAGAAGCGAAACCGAGATTTAGCTATCCTGAGGATCAGGAAAACTTGCCCTCGCTCCATGTCCAAGCCTTTTGCCAGCCTGTCAGGCCTGCTCGACTTCGAAGCGGCCGCCCGTCACGATGGCTTTCGCGCGGCAGCGGCCGAGCTGCACAAGACGCCGGCAGCGTTGAGCCAGCAGATCAAGCTGTTGGAGCAGTCCCTGGGCCTGGCCCTGTTCGTGCGCCACGCGCGCCATGTCGCCATCACGCCGGCCGGGCGCGCGCTGGCCGCGAGCGTCACGCGCATGGTGGGCGAACTGCGCGAGCAGGTGCTGGCGCTGCGCGAGACGCAGGACCCGCACACCGTGCGTGTATCCAGCACGCATTCGCTGACGATGAAGTTCCTGGTTCCGCGGCTGCATGCGTTCACCGCGACCCATCCGGCGGTCGACGTGCGCGTGCAGGCCAGCGACCAACTCGCCGACCTCGACGGTGGGGGCTGCGACATCGCGCTGCGCTACCAGGCTCTCGACAAGATGGGGGAGCCGCCGCTGTATGCCGAGCAGCAGGTCGTCGTCTACAGCCCTGCCCTCACGCCCAAGCCCGCGCCACTGGCCGAGCTGCTGCGCCAGCCGCTGCTGCACGAGGAAGGGGGGCTGCAGGCCTGGCAGCGCCTGCTGTCGCGCGAGGGGCTGGCCGCGCGGCGGCATCTCGATTTCTCACGCAGCTAYAGCCATGGCGGGCTGCTGGTGCAGGCTGCGGTGGCCGGGCTGGGCGTGGGCCTTGTGCCGTTCGCGCTCGCGGCCGAGGACCTGGCCCAGGGCCGCCTGGTGCTCGCCAACTGCGCGCCGCTGGCTTCGGCCTATGGCTACCGGTTGCTGCGTGGTGCGGCCCGCGTCGGCGCGCCGGCCGTCGACGCGTTCGAGGCCTGGATTCGCACCGAGTTCGGGCGGCTTACTCCAGCAAGGCCCGCGCGAACTCGCGCGCGCTGAAGGTCTCGAGGTCTTCCAGCTTCTCGCCCACGCCGATGAAATAGACCGGCACAGGCCGCTCGCGCGCTATTGCCGCCAGCACGCCACCCTTGGCGGTGCCGTCGAGCTTGGTGACGATGAGCCCGGTGAGGCCCAGCGTTTCGTCAAAGGCCTTGACCTGGTTCAGCGCGTTCTGGCCGGTGTTGCCGTCCACCACCAGCAGCACCTCATGAGGCGCACCTTCCTGGGCCTTGTTGATGACGCGCTTGATCTTCTTCAGCTCTTCCATCAGGTGGAGCTGCGTCGGCAGGCGGCCGGCGGTGTCGGCGATGACGACATCGGCACCACGAGCGCGTCCGGCATTGACGGCGTCGAAGGACACGGCAGCGGGGTCGCCGCCCTCCTGGCTGACGATCTCGACCTTGGCGCGGTCGGCCCACACACCCAACTGCTCGCGCGCCGCGGCGCGGAAGGTGTCGGCAGCCGCAAGCAGCACCTTCTGGTCGGCTTCGGCAAGATGGCGGGTCAGCTTGCCGATGCTGGTCGTCTTGCCGGCGCCATTGACGCCGACGACCATCATGACAGTGGGCGTGTGGCGGCCGACTTCCAGGCCCCTTTCCAGCGGCGACAGCAACTCGGTGAGCGCGTCGATCAGCAGACCACGCACGGCCTGCGGGTCGCTGGCCCGAGCGTCCTTCACGCGACGCTTCAGGTCATCGAGCAGGAACTGCGTGGCCTTGACGCCGGCATCGGCCATCAACAGGGCTTCTTCCAGCTCCTCGTAAAGCTGGTCGTCGATCTGGGTGCCGGTGAAGACGCCGGCGATGCTGCCGCCGGTCTTGCGCAGGCCGGCACGCAGCCGCTCCATCCAGCTCTGGCGCGGCGCAGCGGCGGGTTCGGGCGCCCTCGGCGGCAGGGCGACGGGCAGCGCGGGAGTCGGCGCGGCGGGAACGGGTGCTTGGGGCGCGGCGACCGGTGGTGCAACTGGCTCGGGAGCGGCGGGCGGAGGTGGCGGGCTGGCGGGCTTGGTGACCCAGCCCTCGGGCAGCAGGGTGGGCGCCTCGTCGGGCACCGGCGCCGGCGCCGTCTTCTTGAAGAAACTGAACATGGGGGCATTCTCGCCGGCCCAGGCGAAGGCCCCTTTCTCGCACGCGCTTGATTTTTTGGCGCCGGTGAACCGGGTGACACTGAATCAGGCTCCCCGCACTCCCGGTCCGCTATGCACGCTGCCTTGCCGTTTGCTCCGTCGCCCCGCTCCGCCAGCTGGTGGGCCGCGCTGTTGCTGTGCGGGGCGATCCAGGCGCAGGATCTCCCGGGCCAGCAGGCGCCCACCGCCGTCAGCACGCCGGCGCAAGCGACGTCCCCGGTGGCAAAAAGCGAGCGAACCTATCTGATGTCGGCCTTCATGGCCACGTCGCAAAACACGCTGAGCCTGTTCAGTTCCAACGACGGCGTCAACTTCACCTCGCTGGGCTCGGAGGTCTACACGCCGGCCAGGGAGCTGCTGCGCGACCCGTCCATCATCCGCGCGGCGGACGGGCTGTACTACATCGCCTACACAACCAACTGGAACGGCTCGACCTTCGGCATCGCCAAGTCGGCGGACATGAAAAGCTGGACGCATGTGGCCGACGTGCCCGTGAAGCTGCCGGGTGTGTCCAACGTCTGGGCGCCTGAATGGTTCCGCGACAGCGACGGCAGCTTCAAGCTCGTCGTGAGCCTGTCCAAGGGCTGCACCCAGGGGCCGTTCGCCGCCTATTTCGTGAAGGCGCTGGACGCCGGCTTCACGAAGTTCTCCGACCCGGTGCCCATGCAGGGGTTGGAGAAGAACTACATCGACACCTTCGTCATCCAGCATGAAGGCCGCTACGTCGCCTTCACGAAGAACGAGACGACCAAGTTCATCGAACTGGCCACGGCCCCGTCGCTGGACGGCCCGTGGACGATTCAGAAAACCGGCGACTGGGCCGGCTGGGGCGGCCCGTCGGAAGGCCAGGCGCTGGTACCCATCAAGGGTGGCTGGCGCATCTACTTCGACGACTACACGACCAAGCGGTACTGGTATTCCGACAGCTTCGACGGCCTGCAGACCTGGACGCCCAAGAAGGAACTGGGCGGCGTGTCGGGCACGGTGCGCCACTTCACCGTCATCTCGGAAGAAACCGCGCAGCTGGAGCGCGCGACGGCGCCCAAGGCCAAGCCCAAATCCATCGCCTGGGACCGCCATTCGCTGATCATCGACGGCAAGCGGGAGATGATCTTCGCCGGCGAGTTCCACCCCTTCCGCCTGCCCTCGCCCAGCCTGTGGCGCGACGTACTGCAGAAGATGAAGGCGTCGGGCCTCAACGCCGTGTCGCTCTACTTCAGCTGGGGCTACCACTCGGCCAAGCCGGGCCACTACGACTTCACCGGCGTGCGCAACATCGAGCGCGCCATTCAGATGGCGGAGGAGGAAGGCCTCTACGTCATCGCCCGCATGGGGCCTTATGTGAACGCCGAGCTGACGGCCGGCGGCTTCCCGGGTTGGCTGCTGCGCCAGCGCGCCGAGGCCCGCACCGACGCGGCCGAGTACCAGGCCGCAGCGGATGAATGGATGACGCAGATCAACGCCATCCTGGCCCGCCACCAGATCACCAACGGCGGCGGCACCGTCATCGCCTATCAGTTGGAAAACGAGCTGTTCGCGGTGAACCCCAAGAACATCCGCCACATGCAGCACCTGGCGGACAAGGCGCGCGCCGACGGCATCACCGTGCCCTTGTTTCACAACGCCGCCTCACGGCTGCCGGACTGGACGCCCAAGAACTCCACGGCCCCGTTCGCCAACCCCGGCCCGACCGACCTCTACGCCTTCGACGGCTATCCCGGCGGCGTCTGCGGCGTGGATGCCAAGCCCGGCACGCCGGCACCGGCGCCGGACTGGGGCATCTATGGCAAGAACTTCCCCAAGGTCGGCTCGCAGGCCTCGCCCAACACGCCCGGCTTTGTCGCCGAGATCGGTGCGGGCTGGTTCGACTACTGGGGCAGCAACGGCACCTACGAATGCACGGCCCAGCGCCAGGGGCCGGGCTACCAGCGCGTGTTCTACGGCAGCAGCCTCATCAATGCGCTGACCATCCACTCCATCTACATGGCCTACGGCGGCACCAGCTGGGGCTGGCAGCCGGGGCCGATCGTCTACACGAGCTACGACTACGGCTCGCCCATCAGCGAGGCCCGCGTCATGCGCGACAAGGCGCTGGTGCTCAAGCAGATGGGCGGCTTCGTGCAGGCGGCCACACCGGTGCTAACGCAGATGGACAAGGGCGAGGTCCTGGACTCGAGCAATGCCAAGGTCAGGCTGTATCACAACGTCAACCAGGCGCTGGGCAGCCATGTGCTGCTGGCTCAGCACAACGCGCTGACAGGAACTGAGGCGTTCAGCTTCAAGCTGCAAACGCGTGACGGCAGCTACCAGGTGCCGCAGGCCGGCAAGCTGACGCTGACCGGCCAGGACGCCAAGATGCTGCTGGCCAGCTACGCACTGGAACGCCAGCACCTGGTCTACAGCACGAGCGAGCTGCAGGCGCAGTTGCAGCAAGGCGCCCGTGATGTGGCGCTGTTCTACGGCCGCAACGGCGACGACGGCGAGACCGTGYTGCGCTATGCCGCCAGGCCGACCGTGAAGCTGCTGCGCGGCCAGGCCCAGGTGAACTGGGATGCCAAGCGCGGCGACCTGCGGCTGAACTACCAGCACACCGGCCTCATCGAAGTGCTGATCAGCGGCGCCGGGCGTGCCCCCTTGCTGCTGCTGATCGCTGACGAAAAGACGGGCCAGGAGTTCTGGCGCCTGCAAGCCGGTGGTCAGAGCGTACTGGTGCGCAGCCCGGGCCTCGTTCGCACGGCGGCGGTCGACGGCAAGAAGCTGCAACTCCGCGGCGATACGACACAGCCGAGCGCGCTGCGCGCTTGGGTGCCGGACGGCATCAACGCGCTGACGTTCAACGGCCAAGCCGTAGCGACCGCAGCGCAGGACTTCAGCCTCGCCGCCCGCACCGCCCTGCCCGGCCCTGACGCCGTCAAGCTGCCCGACCTGACGCAGCTCACCTGGACGCGCCGCTTCGACTCCCTCGAAGCCGCCCCCGGCTTCGACGACAGTGCCTGGCGCAAGACCGACACCAGCGGGTCGGCCGCCAACGTGTACACCGCGCCCGACAAGGGCCAGCCCGTGCTGGCCATGAGCGACTACGGCTTCCACCATGGCGACGTCTGGTACCGCGGCCGCTTCGCAACGAGCGACACCAAGCCGCTGCAGCTGGAACTCTTCTTCGGCGGCGGTGGCGCCGGCATGATCCAGGTCTGGCTGGACGGCAAGTTCATCGGCCAGCAGGAGCACGACACCGGCCGCCCCTTCCCCGAGACGACCGACACCTTCCGCCACCTGCTGAAAGACCTGCCGCCGGGCGACCACGTGCTGGCCGTCGTCGTGCGCAACAACTCACACAACTGGGACCTGTTCGCCGACGACGTGCACAAGGAGGCGCGCGGCCTGATCTCGGCGTCCCTCGCGCACAAAGGTGATCAGCGCTTCGGCACGCCCATCGCCTGGAAGATCCAGGGCAACAAGGGCGGCGAGGACATTGCCGACCTCGTGCGCGGTCCGATGAACAGCGGTGGCCTGCACGGCGAGCGCATGGGCTGGCATCTGCCCGTTGACCCGACCAAGCCCCAGCCCGGCTGGGAGGCCACGACCGTGAGCGCCGCACCGCCAGCGCCGGGCAGCTACTGGCTGCGCACCAACTTCAAGCTGGACCTGCCGGCCGGCCACGATGTGCAGCTCGGGCTGGCCTTTGGCGACACGACCAAGCCACGTTCCGAGGTCGAGAACCGCGCGCTGATCTTCGTCAACGGCTGGAATATGGGCCAGTTCATCGCCCACATCGGCCCGCAGCGCGTCTTCGTGCTGCCGCCCGGCATCCTGAACCCGAACGGCGAGAACACGTTGACATTGGCCGTCACCACCGACGGCCAGGCGGCCAACGCACTGGAGGCCGTGCGCCTGGTGCCGCTGGCCGTCGCCCGCGGCGGCGTACCGTTGGAGCCGGTGCCCCAACCGCGCAACCTGCAGCGTTGAATTCACATCGAGACAAGACCATGCCCAACCAGATCCTCAAGCCCGTCGACTCCTCGCGCATCCACCCGCTGCTGGCCCACCACACGGCCGGCCTCGGCGCGGACCGCGACGACATCCGCGGCGCCATCGATCGCCTGATCCACAACCTGGTCAACATCGAGGACAAGGACGGCAAGTTCCTGCTGCGCCTGGACGACGGCCGCGTGTTGGACACCAAGGGCTGGAACGGCTTCGAGTGGACCCACGGCGTGGGCCTGTATGGCGTCTACAAGGTCTGGGAGCTGACCGGCGACCCCAAGGCCTGGAACATCATGACGAGCTGGTTCGAGGCCCGCTTTGCGGAGGGCATGCCCAGCCGCAATATCAACACGGTGGCGCCCTTCCTGACGCTGGCCTACCTGTTCGACCGCACCGGCGAGCGTCGCTTCCTGCCCTACATCGATCGCTGGGCCGAGTGGGTCTACAACGAGCTGCCGCGCACCGAAGAAGGCGGCTTCCAGCACATCGTCTACAACAGCGTGAACCACCAGCAGCTGTGGGACGACACGCTGATGATGTCGGTGCTGCCGCTGGCCAAGTTCGGCCTGCTGCTGAACCGGCCGCACTACGTCGAGGAGGCCAAGCGCCAGTTCCTCATCCACATCAAATACCTGGCCGACCGCAAGACGGGGCTGTGGTTCCACGGCTGGACCTTCGAGGGGCGGCACAACTTTGCGAATGCGCTGTGGGCGCGTGGCAATTCGTGGGTCACGATCGTCATCCCAGAGTTCATCGAGCTGTTGAACCTGCCCGAGGGCGACGCCTTCCGCCAGTTCCTGATCACGACGCTCGAAGCGCAGGTCAAGGCCCTGGCCCAGTTCCAGTCACCATCGGGCCTGTGGCCCACGCTGCTGGACGACCCGACGTCCTACGACGAAGCCGCCGCGTCGGCCGGCTTCGCCTACGGCATCCTGAAGGCGGTCCGCAAGGGCTACATCTCCAAGGACTACGAGGCCTTCGGCGTGAAGGCGGCGCTGGCGGTGCGGTCGAAGATCAACGATGCGGGCGAGCTGACTCAGGTGAGCTTCGGCACGCCGGTGTTCAACACGTTGCAGGAATACAAGGACATCCCGCTGACGTCGATGCCGTTTGGGCAGGCGATGGCTTTGTTGGCGATGGGCGAGTTGTTGGTTCGCTTCATCTGATTCGATTGCTATGCGCTGCTTTGGGTTTATGGCTAGGCCCAGCCGGGGGTTCGTCCCGGCGGCCGACCTACTTTTTGCGCCGCCAAAAAGTAGGCAAAAAGCTCTCCCCTGCGAAACCGCCCCTGCGGGGTCCCCTGCGATGCTCGAAGCCCGGGGC
>NZ_JBFUMO010000113.1:0-13602 GCF_054049355.1 Roseateles sp. P5_E11
GGATGGTGGCCTTCACGCCCGCCGGGAAATAGGGCTCCAGCTGCTTGAGCCGCTGCTTGATGAGCTTGGCCGTCTGCAGCGCATTGGCCGCAGGGGCAAGCTGTACGCCCACGCCGGCCGACGGGTTCCCGTTCAGTCGCGTGGAGCGGCCGGTATAGCTGTCAGCGCCCAGCTCGATGCGGGCCACGTCCTTGAGCCGCACGGTGGAGCCGTCGGCGTTGGCGCGCAGGATGATGTTGCCGAACTGCTCCACGTTCGTGAGCTGGCCGCGCACGACGACCGTGGCCGCGACCGGTTGGCCGGGCACATTGGGCAGGTCGCCGATGGAGCCGGAGCTGACCTGGGCGTTCTGTGCCTGGATGGCCGCGTTGACGTCGGCCGGCGCGAGTCGGAAGCCCACGAGCTTGGCCGGGTCCAGCCAGATGCGCATGGCGCGCTCGGTGCCGAACAGCAGGCCCTGGCCCACGCCGGGCACGCGCTGGATCTYGGGCAGCACGGTGCGCGAGGCGTAGTCGCCCAGCGCGATGGGGTCGAAGGCCGGGTTGCTGCTCGACAGGATGATGAAGAGCAGGAAGTTGGGGTTGGCCTTGTCCACCCGCACGCCCTGCTGGATGACGGCCTGAGGCAGCCGCGGCTGAGCGCGGGCGTAGCGGTTCTGCACGTCCACCTGGGCCAGGTCGGGGCTGGTGGCCGGGTCGAAGCTCATCGTGATGGAGCCGGTGCCGTCGGCTTGCGCCACGGCTTCCATGTAGATCAGGCCGGGTGAGCCGTTCATCTCGCGCTCGATGACGCTGATGACCGAGTCCTCCAGCGTCTGCGCCGAGGCGCCGGGGTAGCTGACCGACAGCACGATGGACGGCGGCGCCACCGGCGGGTACTGCGCGATCGGCAGCTGCGTGACCGCGACGATGCCGATGACCGTGATGAACAGGGCGATGACCCACGCGAAGATGGGCCGGTTGATGAAGAACTGCGCCATGTGAGGTCAGGCCTTCGAGGCGGCCGAAGCAGGGGCTGCGGCGGGGGCCGATGCTGCTGCTGGCGCCCATGGCACCGGGCGCGCCTTGCCACCGGCCTTGGCCTTCTGCAGGCCGTCGACGATGACCTTCTCGCCGGCATTGAGCCCGCTCAGGATCAGCGCCTTGCCGCCCTGGGCCGGGCCCAGCTTCACGGGCCGCGCGCTGACGCTGCCGTCGTCGGCCACCACTAGCACGGTCTCGCCGGTCGCGCCGCGCGCCACCGCTTGTGCCGGCAGCCAGACGGCGTCGCTCACCTCGGCCTGGGCCAGACGCACGCGCACATACAGACCCGGCAGCAGCAGGCCCTTGGGGTTGGGCAGCTCGGCGCGCAGCGTGATCTGGCCGGTGGCGGCGTCCACGCTCAAGTCCGAGAACAGCAGCTTGCCGGTCTCGGCGTAGACGCTGCCGTCCTCGAGCAGCACCTGCACGCGTGCGGCGTCCTTGCCGCCCGCGCGTTGCAGCTTGCCGTCGGCCAGCGCCTGGCGCAGCCGCATCACCTCGGYGGCCGATTGCGTGAAGTTGACGTAGAGCTTGTCGATCTGCTGCACGATGGCCAGCGGCGTGGCCTCGCCCTGGCCCACCAGCGCACCCTCAGTGACCAGCGCGCGGCCGATGCGGCCGGAGATGGGCGAGGTGACGGCGGCATAGCCGAGGTTGATCTGCGCTGTCTGCACGGCGGCCTTGCCGGCGGCCACGTCGGCCTTGGCCTGGCCAGCGGCGGCCTGGGCGCCCAGCGCTTCCTGCTGGCTGACGGCCTGGGTCTTGGCCAGCGGTGCATAGCGGTCGGCCAGCGACTGGGCCTGCAGCAGATTGGCTTCGGCGCGTGCGAGCGTGGCCTGAGCGCTGGCGAGGGAGGCGCGGTAGGGCGCGGCGTCGATCTCGAACAAGGCCTGGCCGGCCTTGACGTCGCTGCCCTCAGTGAAGAGGCGCTTGTTCAGGATGCCGGCGGCGCGGGCGCGCACCTGGGCGACGCGGAAGGCCTCCAGCCGACCGGGCAGTTCGGCGGCGAGGTCGGCACGGCCCGGCGTGACGGTGACGACGCCCACTTCGGGCGGGGGCGGCGTGGCCGCCGCAGTCTGGCTGTTGGACTGGCCGCAACCGCCCAGCCCCATGCCCAGTGCCACCAAGATGCCCAGCCGAGCGCTGCTACCCCATGCCAACTTCATCATTGCGTCCTGTTCGACTTGCTTCTCGACGGCCCGCTCCGGCGCCGACCCTGGCGCCGGGAGCAAAACCACTGACTTTAGCCATGCGATCGCTTTCACGCCGGTGAAGCAACGCAAAGCCCTGAGACGGGCTTGGGCGTCACAGGGCCCTAACTAACGCTGGCATTGAGCGCCGCCAGCCGCGCGCGCTGCACGGCGCGGCCGATGTCCGGCCCCTTGGCGCCGCGCGCAATGGCCTCGGCGCTGGCGGCGGCGAGGTCGACCTTCAGCGTCGCCGCCAGGTCGGCAGCGAGGCGCTCGCGCTGCGGGTAGTCGCGGTCCTCCAGCCCGAGGCGGCCGCGGGCGTCGCATTCGCAGGCCCACAGCATTTCGGCAAAACGCTCGGGCCGGCGCCAGGCGTCGCAGCGCTCCAGCAGGCGCAGCCGCGCCTCGGCGCTGAAGGCGCTGCTCTGGTGCACATGGGTGTGCTCGCGGGCGACCAGCTCGGCCAGTTCGCGGCAATCGGTCGGCACTTTCCAGCGCGCGCTGACCTCGCGGGCCAACTTTTCGCTGCGCACCTCGTGAGCGATGTGGCGCGGCAGCTCCTCCTTGCGCGTCGTGCCCTTGCCGAGGTCGTGGCACAGGCAGGCGTAGCGCACGGTCAGCGGCGCCTCCAGCCGGGCGCATTGGTCCAGCACCATCAGCAGATGGATGCCGGTGTCGACCTCGGGATGGTGGGCCTCGGGCTGCGGCACGCCGAACAGGGCCTCCACTTCGGGCAGCAGCCGCGCTAACGCACCAGCCTGGCGCAGCACCTCGAACATGCGCGACGGCTTGTTCTCCATCAGGCCGCGCGACAGCTCCTGCCAGACGCGTTCCGCCACCAGCGCATCCACCTCGCCGGCCGCGACCATGGCGCGCATCAGCTCGACGGTCTCGGGCGCGACCGTGAAGTCCGCAAAGCGCGCCGCAAAGCGGGCCAGGCGCAGGATGCGCACCGGGTCCTCGGCAAAGGCGGGCGACACATGGCGCAGCACTTTGTCGCGGATGTCACGCTGGCCGTCGTGGGGGTCGACGAGGCGCCCCTGCTCGTCCTGGGCCATTGCGTTGATCGTCAGGTCGCGGCGCGCCAGGTCCTGCTCCAGCGTCACGTCGGGCGCGGCATGGAAGGCGAAGCCGTGATAGCCGGCGGCTGTCTTGCGCTCGGTGCGAGCCAGGGCCACTTCCTCGCGCGTGTCGGGGTGCAGGAAGACGGGGAAGTCCTTGCCGACGGGCAGATAGCCGGCTGCAGCCAAGTCCTGCGGCGACGCGCCGACGACGACCCAGTCATGGTCCTTTACGGGCAGGCCGAGCAGGCGGTCGCGGATGGCGCCGCCGACGAGATAGGTCTGGAATTGGGACATCCTGCGAATTCTGCGGCCACACTGTGGGCATGAAGCCCCCACGTCAACTTCGTTTCCTGCCCCCCGAGGGGGCGTCAGTGCCCTTCGGGCGGCCGGGCGGGCACTGATGCAGATCCTGAGCGAACACCGCTGCTTTGGCGGCATCCAGCGCTTCCACCAGCACGACTCGGCCGAGATTGGCCTGCCCATGCGCTTCGGGCTCTTCCTGCCGCCGCAGCCCAAGGCGCTGCTGGTGTTTCTTGCGGGCCTGACCTGCAACGAGGAGACCTTCGCGATCAAGGCCGGCGCGCAGGCGCTGGCGGCCGAGCTGGGCCTGGCCCTGCTGACGCCCGACACCAGCCCGCGCGGTGCCGGCGTGGCAGGCGAGAGCGAGGCCTGGGATTTCGGCGTCGGCGCGGGCTTCTATCTCGATGCGACGCGCGAGCCGTGGGCCAAACACTGGCGCATGGAGAGCTGGCTGATGCGAGAGCTGCTGCCGCTGGTGCAGCGCGAAACCGGGCTCGCGCGCGCCGGCCTGTTCGGTCACTCCATGGGAGGCCATGGCGCGCTGACTCTGGCGTTGCGCCATCCCGGCCGCTTCGCGTCACTGTCGGCCTTTGCGCCCATCGCCGCACCCATGCAATGCCCCTGGGGCCAGAAAGCCTTCAGTGGCTATCTCGGCGAGGACCGGGCCGCCTGGGCTGCCCACGACGCCAGCGCGTTGATGCAGTCACAGGCCAGCGCCCCTTACCCGGAGGGCATCCTCATCGACCAGGGCCAGGCCGACAAATTCCTGGCCGAGCAACTGCACCCCGAAGCCTTCGAGGCCGCCTGCGCCGCCAAGGGTCAACCCTTGACCCTGCGCCGCCATGCCGGCTACGACCATGGCTATTACTTCATCGCCAGCTTCATGGGCGACCACCTGCGCCACCACGCGAGCCAATTGTTCTAGGGGGTTGGGCGCCGGCTTTGCAATTCTTGTGGGAAGCCACAGTCGCCGCCGCCGGCCTTCGCACCTAAGCTGCCGCCGAAGCCAGTTCCGCTCGAAGAACTGATGGAGACACGCATGCAAGCTGCCACCGGCCGCCAGCCTTTCTACCGYTCGCTGTACCTGCAGGTCATCACAGCCATCCTCATCGGCGTGCTGATCGGCCACTTCTGGCCACAGACGGGCGAGGCGCTCAAGCCGCTGGGCGACGGCTTCATCAAGCTGATCAAGATGATCATCGCGCCCATCATCTTCTGCACGGTGGTGGTGGGCATCGCCGGCATGGAGGACATGAAGCGTGTCGGCAAGACCGGCGGCTATGCGCTGCTGTACTTCGAGGCCGTGTCCACCATCGCGCTGATCGTCGGCCTCATCATCGTCAACGTGCTGCAGCCGGGCGACGGCATGCATGTGGACCCCAAGACGCTGGACACCAAGGGCATTGCCGCGTACACCGGGCCGGGCAAGCTGCAAGGCACGGTGGACTTCCTGCTCGCCATCATCCCGACCACGGTGGTGGACGCCTTCGCCAAGGGCGAGATGCTGCAGGTGCTGCTGTTCGCGCTGCTGTTCGGCTTTGCGCTGCACCGCTTCGGCGGGCGTGGCACGCTGGTGTTCGACGTCATCGAGAAAACCTCGCACGTGCTGTTCGCCATCGTCGGCATGATCATGAAGCTCGCGCCCATTGGCGCCTTCGGTGCGATGGCCTTCACCATCGGCAAGTACGGGCTGGGCTCGCTGGTCTCGCTGGCCAAGCTGATGGGTGCCTTCTACGCCACCTGCCTGATCTTCATCTTCATCGTGCTGGGCACCATCGCCAGGCTGCATGGCTTCTCGGTCTGGAAGTTCATCAAGTACATCAAGGAAGAGCTGTTCATCGTGCTGGGCACGTCGTCCAGCGAATCGGTGCTGCCGCGCATGATGGCCAAGCTCGAGAACCTCGGCGTGCGCAAGTCCACCGTCGGCCTCGTCATCCCGACCGGCTATTCCTTCAACCTCGACGGCACCTCCATCTATCTGACGATGGCGGCCGTCTTCATCGCCCAGGCGACCGACACGCCGATGACCCTGATGCAGCAACTGACGCTGCTGGGCGTGCTGCTGCTGACCTCCAAGGGCGCGGCYGGCGTGACGGGCAGCGGCTTCATCGTGCTGGCAGCCACGCTGTCGGCCGTCGGCCATGTGCCGGTCGAGGGGCTGGCGCTGATCCTGGGCATCGACCGCTTCATGTCCGAGGCGCGGGCGCTGACCAACCTGGTGGGCAACGGCGTCGCCACGGTGGTGGTGGGCAAGTGGACGGGTGACCTGGACATGCCTCGACTGCAGGCTGTGCTGGACAACGAGACGCCGGCCGAGGCCGAGGAGCCGGAAGCCGTGCTGGACGCGAAGACCCCGCACATGGCACCCTAGCGGAGGCCCGCACGGTCGTGCTAAATTGCGGGCATGGAAACCCGCAGCGAACGCGCCGAGATCACGCTGGCCGCCATCGTCGGCGCGGCACTCGACATGGCCGTGACCGAGGGGCTGGAGAGCATCAGCATCGGTGAGGTGGCCAAGCGGCTGGACCTGTCCAAGAGCGGCGTGTTTTCGCGCGTGGGCTCGCGCGAGCAACTGCAACTGGCTGTGCTGCTGGAATTCGACAGGCGATTTGTGCAGACCGTCTTCGTGCCCGCCATGAGCGAGGCCCGCGGCCTGCCGCGGCTGCAGGCCGTCATGCGCCGCTGGCTGGCCTGGGCCAGCGACGTCGACCGCCACAAGACCTGCCTCTACACGGCCGGTGCCTTCGAGTATGACGACCGCGAGGGCCCGGTGCGCGAGCACCTGCTGGACGGTGTACTGCGCTGGCGCGCGACGCTGCGGCGCACCGTGCTGCAGGCGGTTGAAGCGGGCCATCTGCGTGCCGACCTCGACGCCGAGCAGATGGTGTTCGAAATGGACGCCATCTTCATCATCCTGCTGCACGACGCCCGCTTCCTGCGCGACCCCGGTGCCGGTGAGCGCGCCGAGCGTGCCTGGCAGCGCCTGCTGAACGACTGCCTTCCCTGATCGATGACGCCTTTGCCCGCTGATCTTCTTCGTTTGCCTTTTCTTCGCACGGTCGTGCGAAATATGGAGCCCCTGTGACCACCTCCCACAACCCCGCCGCTGCCTTCTACGCCTCGCCCACCGCCCGCGGCATCGCGGCGCTGTTGCGTGGCCTGCATCGCCTGTCGCCCGACCTCGGCGCGCGCGTGGCGCTGCGCCTGTTCTTCACGCCCATGCCGACCAAATGGCTGGCCCGTTCGCGGGACGTGCCGCGGCCCTGGGTGGAGCGGCAACTGCCCTTCGAAGGTGGCCACATCAGCGTCTGGCAGCGCAGCGATATCGAGCATGGCGAACCGGGCCGGCCCAAGGTGCTGCTGACGCACGGCTGGGCCGGCGATGCCCAGCAGCTGCGGCCGCTGGCCGACACGCTGGCGGTGGCCGGCTTCGAGCCGGTGCTGCTGGATCTGCCGGCGCACGGCCGCAGCAGCGGCTGGCGCAGCAACCTGCTGCAGTGGGTGAGGGCGCTGTTCGCCGTCACGGCCCGCTTCGGGCCGTGGGATGGGGTCGTCGCGCATTCCCTGGGGGCGATGGCGCTGTCCCACGCATTGGCGCGTGGCCTGCCGGTGCGGCGGGCGGCGCTGATCGCGCTGGCGCCCCCACCCTGGCAGTTCCTGCGCTGGTTCGCCCAGGCCATGGGCACGGGCGAGGGTCTGGCGGCGCGCATGCGCGGCCGTATCGAGCAAAGCGAGGGCGCATCGCTGGGGCATTTCGAGCCCGGCTGGCTGGGCGTGCGCGTGAACCAGCCGACGCTGCTGGTGCATGACCGGGGCGATCTGACGGCGCCACTGACCGGCAGCGAGACCCTGCTGGCCGGCTTGGCGGCGGGCCGCCTGCACGTGACCGAGAACCTCGGCCACCGCCGCCTGCTCAACGACCCGGCGGTCATGGAGCAGGTGCTGGGCCATCTGTCGGCAACCCCGTCGCTGAGGGTCGTTTGAACCGCCGAGGGACAATCGAGGGATGGCAGTCCTCTCCCTCTCCAACGCCCACCTCGCTTTCGGCCACGTCGCCCTGCTCGACGGTGCTGGCTTTTCTCTCGAAGTCGGCGAACGCGTCGGCCTCATCGGCCGCAACGGCACCGGCAAGTCCTCGCTGCTGAAGATCCTGGCTGGCCTCGAGAAGCTCGACGACGGCCTGCTGCAGCAGCAGCAAGGCCTGACCAACGTCTATGTGCCGCAGGAGCCCGAGCTGCGCGGCGACGCGACCATCTTCGACGTCATCAGCGAGGGCGTGGCCGAGCACAAGGCGCTGCGCGAGCGCTACGAGATCCATGATGAGAACGATGACCTGGCCTGGGTGCAGGAGCGCATCGAGCACATCGGCGCCTGGAACTGGGAGCAGCGCGTCGAGGAGACCCTGCACCGCCTGGGCCTGGACGGTTCGCGCCTGGTGAGCACGCTGTCCGGTGGCCTGAAGAAGCGCGTCGCGCTGGGCCGGGCCCTCGTCGCCCAACCGGACGTGCTGCTGCTGGACGAGCCCACCAACCACCTGGACCTGGACGCCATCACCTGGCTGGAAGRCCTGCTGAACGACTTCAAGGGCTCGCTGCTGCTGATCACCCACGACCGCGCCTTCCTCGACAACGWCGCCAACCGCATCGTCGAACTGGACCGCGGCCAGCTGCGCGGCTACCCGGGCAACTACGCTGCCTTCCAGGCCGCCAAGGCCTATGAGCTGGAGAACGAGGCGCTGTTCAACGCGCGCTTCGACAAGCTGCTGGCTCAGGAGGAGGTCTGGATCCGCAAGGGCGTCGAGGCGCGTCGCACGCGCTCCGTCGCGCGCATCCAGCGCCTGGAAGTGATGCGCCAGGCCCATGCGGCGCGGCGCGATGTGCAGGGCAAGGTGCGGCTGGACATTGACACCGGTGGCGCCAGCGGCAAGATCGTCGCGGAGCTGGAGGATGTGTCCAAGAGCTACGGCGACAGATCAATAGTGCGCGGCTTCACGTCCACCATCCTGCGCGGCGACAAGGTCGGCCTGATCGGCCCCAACGGCGCCGGCAAGACGACGCTGCTGAAGATGATCCTCGGCGAGTTGGCGCCGGACAGCGGCACGGTGCGGCTGGGCTCTCGGCTGAGCGTCGCCTACTTCGACCAGATGCGCGACACGCTGAACCTCGACGCGACGCTGGCCGACACCATCAGCCCGGGCTCGGAGTGGATCGAGATCGGCAACCAGAAGAAGCACGTCAAGAGCTACCTCGGCGACTTTCTGTTCTCGCCGGCGCGCGCCAACTCACCGGTGCGAACGCTGAGCGGTGGCGAGCGCAACCGCCTGCTGTTGGCCCGCCTGTTCGCACGGCCCGCCAATGTGCTGGTGCTGGACGAGCCCACCAACGACCTCGACATCGAGACGCTGGAGCTGCTGGAGGAGCTGCTGGCGGAGTACGACGGCACCGTCTTCCTCGTCAGCCACGACCGGCGCTTCCTGGACAACGTCGTCACGTCCACCATCKTCTATGAAGGCGACGCGCGCTGGCGCGAGTACGAAGGCAGCGTGCAGGATTGGCTGCTGCAATCCAAGCGCGCCGCGGCTTTGCAGGCGCAGGCCGCACCCAAGGCCGCGGCTGCTCCGACACCGCCGCCCGCGCCCGAGCCCGCGTTGGTCGTCGCGACCAAGCGCAAGCTCAGCTACAAGGAGCAGCGCGAGCTCGACGAGATCCCCAAGCAGATCGCCGCGCTGGAGGCCGAGCAGACGCAGCTGAACGCGTTGATCGCCGGTAGCGAGCTGTACGCGCAGGGCGCGACCCGCATCGCCGAGGTGACCGACCGCGCCGCCGACATCGATGCCGAGCTGCTGGTGCTGATGGAGCGGTGGGAACTGTTGGAGGCGAAGTGAACGCCTTGCACCAGGAATGGTTGGCCCTGCAGGCGCAGCACGAGCGCTACGAGGCCTTGGCCCTGGGTGTGAAGCTGGTGGCGTTTGCGGCCACCGTGCTGGTGCCGGACAACACCCTGGCCCTGGCGCTGCTGGCCCTGCTGTGGCTGCAGGAGGGCGTGCTGAAGACCTTCCAGGGGCGGCTGGGCGATCGCCTGCTCGTTGTCGAGGCGGGGCTGAAGTCGGGCGAGGGCGCGGTGGCAATGCAGTTGCACAGCGACTGGCTCGCCAGCCGGCCGCGCGGCTTGGGCCTGGTGACGCAATACCTGAAGAGCGCGCTGCGCCCGACGGTGGCCCTGCCTTATCCGCTGCTGATGATCCTCATCGTCGTGATCTGAGTGCTGCGGCAGTCGTGCCCTGCCCGGGCCGAGCGCCGGGCCGCTCCCTAGCCGGCCCGTCGGGCGGTGAGCATCGCCGTCCCCCCAGGGGGCCGACCAGGCGCGCCCGCGTTCAGCGGGGCAGGACTGGGCGAGGGGACTTGATGTCAGGCGGGTTGCAGCTTCTCGAGCGACACAAAGCCGTTCTGACCTTTGAGCTGCACCACGGTCTCGCCGTGGCGGTGCACGACGTACTGGGCCACGTGAACGGCGCCGTTGAAGCGCACCTTGTCGCCCGGCTTGATGACGGGCTGGGGCGCAATGACGGGCAACGCCGGCCGCGGCGCCGGCTTGGCCGCGCGCATCGCCTCGCGCACCTGGCCATGCAGGCCGGGCGAGCGCTTGGCCAGCGCCTCGAGTGAGCGAGTCATCTCCGCCTTGAGCTGCTCGGCGGTGAAGGGCTTCTTCAGCAGGAAGTCGGCGCCGTGCGCCTCGGCCTCGAACTGGTGTTCGGGCGTCACCTCGAAACTCAGCAACGACAGATGCAGCGATGGCTGCACCTCACGCAGGCGCTGGTAGAGCTGGATGCCGCTCAGTGGCGCCTTGGCAAACCAGTCGGTGATCAGGAAATGAGGCTTGAAGAGCAGGCCCTGGGCCAGGGCCGCCTCGGTGTCGGCGCAGCACAGGATGCTGTCGGCGGCAAAGCCGCGGCTTTGCAGCAGCTGGCGTGCAAAGGTCTGAACCCCGGTAAGGGGGTCTACAACAAGGAATTTCAAGGAGTTGCTCATGTCCACATCGGGCGCCGCAGCGGCGCCGGGCGACGCGGATTCTGCCGGCGGCCCGAGCGCGGCTCCTTGAAAAAGTCCGGGTGGAGTGAGAACTTTTTGTCAGCCCTGCAGGCGGCAGAAATCGGCTCTCAGCGCCTGCGGCGTGACCGCGTGGCCATCCGCCTCGAACTGCCGGCCGACATGCGACTGCCAGCTCGCCAAGCCGACCCGCCCGTCCAGGCTGCGATGCAGCGCCGCTCAAGCGCCCAGGGGTCGCTCCAGCGAACAAGGGGGATGAACCTAGGGGAGCGCGGCGCGGCCTTTCAAGGCGTCAACGCCGGCGCGCAGCTCGCGCCAGAAGGCCGGGTCCTGCGAGGTGGCCATGTTGATGCGCACCAGCGAGCCGGGGGCGCGCGTGGCGCTGAAGAGGGCACCGGGCGCGATCAGCCAGCCCGCGTCCAGCAGGGGCTGGGCCAGGCGCTCGGTGTCGACGCCGACGTCCAGCCAGCCGAACAGGCCGTCCGGCGGCGCAGCCCAGGCGAAGCCCTGCTTGGTGGCCAGGGCCGAGATGCGCTGGCGCGCGGTGGCCAGGCGCTCGCGCAGGCGCTGCGCATGGCGGCGCAGCCGCCCCTGCTCCAGGCACAGCGCCACGGCGCGCTCGAGCACGGCCGAGCTGGTCAGGCCATCGAGCAGCTTGGTGTCGGTCAGTGCGTGCAGGCGCTCGGGCGCGGCCGCCAGGTAGCCGACTCGCCAGGCCGGCGTCAGCACCTTGGAGAAGCCCGACACGTAGATGACGCGGCGCAGCCCGTCCAGAGCCGCCAGGCGCGGCAGGTGCTCGGGCGCGAGGAAGCCGTAGCTGTCGTCCTCGACGATGAAGAAGTCGTGCTCGTCGGCCAGGCGCAGCAGCTTGTGGGCGCTGGCCAGGTTGAGGCTGTGGCCGGTCGGGTTGTGCAGCACCGACACGGTCAGGTAGGCGCGCGGCGAATGGGCGGCGGCGAGCGCGCTCAGTACCTCCAGGTCGGGTCCCTGGGCGCCACGCGGAACCGGCAGCAGGCGAATGCCGCCTTGGGTCAGGCGGGCAAACATGACGGCCCAGCCCGGGTCGTCGACGAGGACGGCGTCGCCGGGCTGCAACTGGGTGCGGATGATGAGGTCCAGCGCGTGCGTGGCGCCGTTGGTCGTCAGGATCTGTGCCGGCACAGCGTGGATGCCGAGGTCGTCCAGGCGCTGGGAGAGCGCCGCGCGCAGGCGGTCGTCGCCCATCGGGTCGCCATAGCCGACCTGCAGGGCCAGGCAGTCGGCGGCATGCAGGCGGCGCAGCGCGGACTGCAGCAGCGTCGGGTCCAGCCAGTCGGCCGGCAGCGTGCCCAGGCCCGGTGAGCGCGCGGCGTCGGCCTCGAACATGCCGCGGATCAGCGCCGTCGCATCCATCGGCGCCTGGCGCGGCATGGCCATGGCCTGCGGGCGCGGCGCGGCGCGAGTGGTGGCCGGGCGGCTCTCGCGCACGAAGAAGCCGCGCTGGCGGCGCGCCTCCAGCAACCCCGCGGCCTGCAACTGGTCATAGGCGGCGACGACGGTGTGCGGGCTGACGCCATGCTGGCGCGCACAGTCGCGCACCGACGGCAGGCGGGCGCCCGGCAGCAGCARGCGTTCCCGGATGCGCTGGGCATAGCGCTCAGCCAACTGGCCGGCGAGCGGCAGGCTGGCGCCGCGCTGCAGGGGAGGGTGTGTACCGGTGGGCATGGCAGTACAGATTCTTGGTCAGGTTGGCTGACTGTACTGGTTCTGTATCGGTGTCATGCCTCAGACTGAGTTCATGTCAGGGTTTTCCACGTCCACCACGGTCTCGACGACCACCACGTCCGATGCGACACGTGGCCTGCTGCTCGGCGCGGCCGGCGTGCTGATGTTCGCTCTCAGCATCCCGATGACGCGGCTGGCCGGCGGCAGCGCTGCGGCGCCCCAGCTCGACCCGGCCTTTGTCGCCTTCGGGCGCGCGGTGGCGGCGGGGCTGTTGTCGATCGCCTATCTCTGGATCACCGGCGCGCGACGGCCGCGCGGCGGCGAATGGCAGCTGCTGGCCTTCACGGCCGCTGGCGTCGTGTTCGGCTGGCCGCTGCTGCTGGGCTTTGCAGTCCGCCATGTGGACGCGGTGCATGCCTCGGTCGTGTCCGGTGTGCTGCCACTGGCCACGGCCGTCATCGCCGCGCTGGTGCTGCGCCAGCGGCCGAGCCTGGGGTTCTGGATCTGTGCGTTGGCTGGGCTGGCATTGGTGATCGGCTTTGCGGCCTGGCGCGGGGCGGGCGGGCTGGAGATGGCGGACGGCCTTCTGCTGGGGGCTGTGGTCTGCGCGTCGGCGGGTTATGTCAGCGGCGCGCGGCTCACCAGCGCCCTGACGGCCGAGCAGGTGATCTGCTGGGTGCTGGTCATCAGCTTGCCCTTCACCGTGCCACTGGCCGTGCTGACGCGGCCGACGGCGCCGGTGGCAGCTTCGGCCTGGGGCGGCTTTGCCTATGTATCGCTGGTGTCGATGTGGATCGGCTTCTTTGCCTGGTATCGCGGCCTGGCGCTGGGCGGCACGATGCGCGTCAGCCAGGTGCAGGTGCTGCAACCCYTTTTGTCCATGCTGTTCGCAGTGCCCTTGCTGGGCGAGCGGCTGGATGCGATGACCGTGGTCTTCGCCGCCGCCGTGCTCGCGGTCGTGTGGCTGGGCAAACGGCAACCGGTTCACTGAAGGAGGCCTGTGATGAATGATCGATTCACCATCCCACTTGCGCCCGGCCAGGCGCTGACCCTGGCTGCCGCTCGCACGCCGCGCCGCCTCGTCGTGACGGGTGGTCGGCTGTGGCTGACCATTTCGGGAGGCACCGATGACCACTGGCTGCGTGCCGGTGAGGGCCTGACGCTGGCTGCTGGTCAGGAGGTCGTTGTCGAGGCCTGGCCGGAAGCAGCCTTTCAATTGCTGCAGCCCGCGCCCAAGCGCAGAGTCGAGGCAAAGCCGGCACGGGGCTGGCGCATGAAC